>JBCDBL010000050.1:0-27515 GCA_039183635.1 Pseudomonadota bacterium | reverse complement strand
CGGGCCCTGCGCAAGGATAATACCGGGTACGACCTAAAACAGCTGTTCATCGGCGCGGAAGGCACCCTCGGCCTCGTCACCGGCGCGGTCTTGAAGCTGGTCCCGCGCCCTGAAGACAGAGCTGTCGCCTTTGCGGGCTTCACCGAGCCCGCCAACGCTGTTCGCCTTCTCAACCGAGCGCAAAGTGCAAGCGGCGGCCTCGTCACAAGCTTCGAGCTCATCCCCCGGATCGGCATAGAACTTGACGAGAAAAACATCCCCGGATGCCGCGACCCCCTTACCGCGCCTTTTCCCTGGTACGCCCTTGTCGAGCTCGCCGCCGGGCGCGGCGCCGGCTTGCGCGGCGTTCTGGAGGCGCTGCTCGCCGAAGCGCTTGACGACGGCGTCATCGCCGATGCCGCGATTGTGGAAAACGAGACCCAGGCGGAGGATTTCTGGCGGCTGCGCCATTCTTTAAGCGCCTCCATGAAGCCCGAAGGCGGGTGCATCAAACACGACGTATCTGTCCCTGTGGAAAAAGTCCCGGCGTTCCTCGCCGCCGCCGACGCCGCGGTCACGGCCGCCTTCCCGGGCGCCCGCATCGTCGCCTTCGGCCATCTCGGCGACGGCAACATCCATTACGATGTCTGCCGTCCCTTAGACGCGGAGACAGAGGCCTTCCTCGCCCGGTGGGAGGAGATGCAGCGCATCGTCCACGATATCGTCGCCGGCTTCGACGGCTCCATCAGCGCCGAACACGGCCTCGGCCGGATGAAGCGCGACGAGATCACGCGCTACAAAAGCCAGGTGGAGCTGGACATGATGCGCGCCGTTAAGGCCGCGTTCGACCCGCAGGGCCTCATGAACCCCGGCAAAGTGCTTTAGATTTTGAAAATCGGCACTATGCTGGCCCGCGCTTTGCGCCGTTCAGCGCCAGACCCGAAGGAGGTTTTTGTGAGAGTCATTTTGTTCGTCGTCCTCAGCTTTTGGCCGGTTTCCGCCGCCTTCGCCGCGGGCCTTGAGGTGGAGGGCCTGTGGGTTCCCGAAGGCGGCGACAGCCTGGTGCGGATCGCCGATTGCGGCGACGGCACGCCCTGCGGAACCGTGGCCAAACTCGACCCGAGCGTCGACGCGACCACCGACGTCAACAATCCCGACCCGGCGCTGCGCGACACGCCGCTGCTGGGCCTGAAAATGCTTTGGGGCTTCAAGCCGGCGAAGGACCGTTGGCGCGCCGGACGCATTTACGATCCGGGCGGGGGCAAAACCTACCGCTCCGCCATCAAGCGCCTCAGCGCCGACCAATTGGAGGTGAAAGGCTGCATCGGCCCGATCTGCCGCACCCAATACTGGTCCGCCGCGCCAGAGGTCGCCGAAAACTAAAGATCACGGTCTTTATGTTCCTACGCAACATTTGGTATTTCGCCCTTCCCTCCGCCGACATCGCGCCGGGCAAGCTTGTCGGCAAAACCCTGCTGGGGGAGCCGGTCGTGTTCGGCCGAACAAAGTCGGGGGAGACGTTCGCCCTGCGCGACATTTGCCCCCACCGGGGGGTGCCCCTGTCGGCGGGGCGCTTTGTCGACAAGGGCGACCGCGCCGCTGGCGATACGGTGGACGGCCCCCAGATCGAATGCCCCTATCACGGCTGGCGGTTCGGCAAAGACGGGGCGTGCGCCGCTATCCCGTCCCTCGTCCCCGGCCAGGATTTCGATCTGTCGAAAATCCGGGTGCAGAAATATTTCACCGAGGAGCGCCAGGGCAATATCTGGATCTACATGCCCCAGGACGCGCCGCTTCCGGGCCAGGCGCCGGCTGCGCCGGCGACGGCGCCGCCGGTCTTGCCGGGCGTCGACGCAACCGCGCCGCCGCGCCTGCGCGACCGCATGACTTTCGCCTGCCATATCGACCACGCCGTCATCGGCTTGATGGACCCCGCCCACGGACCGTTCGTCCACAAAGCCTGGTGGTGGCGCTCCGAAGCCTCGATCCATGAAAAGGCGAAAAAGTTCGCCCCCAACGACACCGGCTTCACCATGGTCGCCCATGCCCCCTCGTCGAACTCCGGCGCCTACAAGATCCTCGGCGGCAAACCGGTGACGGAGATCGCCTTCCGCCTGCCCGGCGTCAGGACGGAACACATACAGGTGGGGAAACATTCCGTCCTCGGCCTCACCACCGTGACGCCTTTGGAGGAGGAGGCGACCGAGGTCACCCAGACCTTCTACTGGACGAACCCTGTCTGGGGCCTCATGAAACCCATCTTCGCGCCCATGGCCCGCACCTTCCTGCGCCAGGACCACGACATGGTGATGCTCCAGCGCGAAGGCCTGAAGCACAACCCCCGCCTTATGCTGATCAATGATTCAGACATGCAGGCGAAGTGGTATTTCCGGCTGAAGAAAACCTGGGACGACGCGCAAGAGGCGGGGGAGGCGTTTGTGAACCCGGTGAAAGAGGCGACGCTGAGGTGGCGGAGTTAAATAAAAAATGCGGCTGTAAAAATAGTTGTATAAAAAGCTTCACATTCATCGAATACACGTATGAGTAGTATCTCACAATATTGCTTGCTTGAGAGGCATATGATGAAAAGCTTGAAAATTTTCATACTTGCGCCGTTATTAGGCGCATGCAGCACATTTGATTGGTTTGCGCCGCCTTATGATGCGGAATTGGATAAAAGCGTCATGGAAAGCCATAAGGCCGTCTCTGAGATAACGGCTTGCATCGACATGGGGCTTTGCGCGGACGTCGCTTCGTTTGAGCAGCGTGAGCAGATTTATACAAAGGCGGTCGCAGGTCTGAAAACCGCACGGTTAAGAGCTGAAACTTGGGAGCCGCCGCGGCGCAGCGCCACAGGCGCTGAAGCCAAAACCCTTTTAATTGAAATGATCGACGGCTGTCAGGCCCAACTCATGGAGCTTGGCGAACGACATCGCAAAAACGGCGTTCCACAGAACGCCGGATTCACACAGCCGGTCGACACGGCTTGCGATCAAGCATTGCGCGCCGTGCAAGCTTTAAAACAAGGGTAGTTCAATGCCTGATTTTTCAGACTTTAATCCAAACACCGTCGACGACTTTGTTGAAGCGATGATCAACGAAGTAAAAGATCTTGGGCAAAGTTGGTGGTCGACCAACAAGGAAATCGTCCCTGGATATTTACGCTCTTTAGCTGAGGCGTCGCTTCAAACCCAAGCCGCGCTCGCAAGCGGCCTTATAGACAAAGATGCGGCGGATCAAGCCGTAAGAATGCAGCAAGCCGCATTTCGTCAAACCGTTCGGTTCATGAAGTATATGACGCTCGCCCTCAGTCAACGCATCGTTGACACTGTGTTCAGCTTGATTGGTTGGGCGCTGTTTAACAGAACAGGCGTCAACTTCTTCCCGGAGCTTGTTTCTCCTGAGTAAGAACAAACTCTATAGCGGATTGCAGGCGAAGCGGATAACCGGTTCGCCGCCTGCGGCCCGCTAAAACAAAGATCCGGATCCGTTGGAACATCGTCCGATACGCCTTCGCGCCCAATATGAGTCTGCTATTTCCGCGCCACCAAAAACACAACGCCCTTTTTCTGCACCCACTCATACTCAACCTTAAACCCGGCGCGCCGAACGCTTTCCATAAACTCCGTCGCTTTAAAAACTTTCACCAACGGGACAACCCCAAAGAGGCGGCCGATCGGTAGAATATATTTGATCGGAGCCGCCATATCGTCGAGGCACACCGTTGACGACACAAAGACACCACCCGGCTTCAGTATACGGTGAATTTTTGCAAGCGCCGCGTCCCGGTCTTCAAGCAGATGCAAAAGGCTCAATGCCAGCACAGCATCGAGAGAACCGTCCGCAACGACAATGTCGTCGACCGTCGCCTGCTCGAACACAACGTTCGTCACCCCCGCCTTAGCGGCCTTGTTGCGGGCGATGGCCAGCATATTTTCGGACAGGTCCGTGGCGCGGATGTGCTTCACATGGGGGGCATGGACAATGGCCGTGCTCCCCGTGCCGCAACCAAGCTCCAACACCTCCATGTCCGGCCGGAAATACCTCCGGGTCATCTCAAGTTTTTTCTGGTAGCCCGCCTCATCCTTGATGGGCTGTTTGGAATATTTCTCCGCAATCTTGTCCCAGAACCGACCGGGTCCGTTTAATGTCGTTCGTGTCGCACTCATAACGTTTCTCTCTTTCTTTTTTGACCACGCCTTTCATCGATTGCAGCGCGGCGCTCCATCTTTACAATGATCATATGGTTTTTCACCGACGCAGACGAGGCTGAACCGGCCCGCCGCCCCATGCGGGACGAGGGGCGCAACCTCGATCTTCCGAAGGCCGGCGGCCTCAAGCCACCTTGCCGCCCTGTGCGGCGGCGCGGCGTGGGTGCGCCATTTCACTTGAACAAAAGCGCCGAACCAGGACGGCCGCATCACACATAAAACCAAAACGCCGCCCGGTCGCACCACCCGCGCCATTTCGCGCACCGCCGCCTCCGGCGCTGGCAAATGCTCCGCCATATGGGCGGACATCACAAGGTCAAACGTTCCGTCCATATACGGCAGATCCCGCGCGTCGGCCTGGCGCGTCGTCACAGACGCACCCGCGGCGACGCACCGGGCCTGCGCCTCGGCCAGCATGCGAGGCGATATATCGACGGCGCTGAGCGTCACCGGCCCCGCCGCTGCGCTAACAAGCGCGAGAGACAAATCGCCGGCCCCGGCGCCGCAATCAAGGGCGCGCAGCGGCCCGCGCGCCGCAAGGTCCGGACGCGCTGTGAGCACGCGCCGCAACGCCGCACGATACGCATCGGGATAGCCGAACCGCCGAACCGTCCGCCGCCACCCCGGCGCGGCGCGGTCATAGCGGCCCGCCAGCTCCTCAGCGCCAAGCGCTTTGCGGCGCACAGACACGCGCCAGGACCCGATCCAACGTGCAAAAACGGGAATCGTGTCCGTTTCGCGATCGATTGCATTGAGGGCGTTGACGTTTAGCTCGGTCATTGAACTGATTCCTCATAAAAAAGAGCCGTCGTCATACCCATGCGGAAATCATATTGAAATTGCCAAAATCCGTCTTTCGATTATACATAAATGCATGAATTGGTCGTCGATCGCCTTTGACTGGAATCAGGCCCGGGCCTTCCTCGCCACAGCCGAAGAGGGCTCGCTGTCCGCCGCCGCCAGGGCCCTCGGCCAGACCCAGCCGACCCTCGGCCGCCAGGTCTCCGCCCTGGAGGAGGCCCTTGGCGTGACATTGTTCGAGCGCGCCGGCCGCGCCATGCGCCTGACGGAGGCCGGCCGCGGCCTTATCCCTCATATGCGTGAGATGGCGGAGGCGGCGACCCAGGTCTCCCTCAAAGCCTCCGGCCAAGCCCAGGCCGCGGAAGGCAAGGTCTCCATCACCGCCACAAACGCCATGGCGGCCTTTCATCTGCCCAAGGTTTTAAAGAAAATCCGCGCGACCGCGCCGGGCATAGAACTTGAGATCATCACCTCCAACGACGTTCGGGATTTAACCCAGCGCGAGGCCGATATCGCCATCCGACATGGCCGTCCGGATCAACCGGAATTGATCGCTAAATTGCTTGGAGAGACCAGCGCGCACCTTTATGCGTCAACGGAGTTTCTCGACACGTATGGCCGTCCGAAATCGCCAGAGGATTTGGCGGGATTTCAATTCATCGGGTTCGACACCCCGGACCTGCTGATCGCCCCCTTGCGCGAAATCGGCGTCACGCTCAGCCGGGACAATTTCAAAATCACCACCGCCAACGGCCTCGCTATGGCTGAATACATAAAATGCGGGCTGGGGATCGGCGTTCTGGTCAAGGAAGACGCGGCCACGCTCGCCGGCATGGAGCAGGTCCTCCCGATGTTGCCGCCGTTCGAGGTGCCGGTTTGGCTCGCAACGCACCGGGAGCTGCACACAAGCCGCCGGTACCGCATCGTCTACGACATCATCGCCGAAGAAATTCAATCGTATTTCAAAGCCATAGTCCCGGCCTGAAAGAACGTTTCAGCGGCGCCCCTTTGACGCCGGCGACGCTGCACTCCATATCTAGCCTGTCATAAAACCCAAGGCTCATACCCATGATCGTTCTGCTCTCCCCCGCTAAAAACTTGAACTTCGACCCTATGCCGTCGGCGCCCGCCGCAACAAAGCCCGCCCTGTCAAAGGACGCAAACGCCCTTGCCGGAACCGCAAAAGGCCTCGGCCGCGGCGATTTAAAGCGCCTGATGGGGATCTCGGACAACCTGGCGGATCTCAATTATGAACGATTCCAGGCGTTTAAAACGGGCGGGCGCATATCGGGGGCGAAACAGGCCGGGCTCGCCTTTAACGGCGATGTTTACACAGGTCTCGATGCCGCCTCTTTGAGCGCCGACGATCTCGCCTTCGCCCAAGACCATTTGCGCATTTTGTCGGGCCTTTACGGACTTTTGCGTCCTCTCGATGCGATCCAGCCATACCGCCTGGAAATGGGAACCCGTCTGAAGACGGAGCGCGGGGCCACGCTCTATGATTTTTGGGGCGATAAAATCGCCAAACACATCAACAAAAGCCTGAAGGACGCCAAGACGCCTGCGGTCGTCAATCTCGCCTCGAACGAATATTTCAAATCCGTAGACAAAAGCGCCCTTAAACACCCCGTCGTAACGCCCGCCTTTAAAGAAGAAAAAGACGGCAAGCTGCGCTCCCTCATGCTTTACGCCAAACAGGCGCGGGGCATGATGGCGCGCTGGATCATTCAAAACCGCGTGACGCGCTCAGAAGATTTAAAGACATTTTCCGTCGCCGGATATAAACTGGACAAAGCCTTGTCGAATGAGACGGAGCTTGTCTTCACCCGCCCGCAACCGGCGAAAAAGGCGGCTTAGAACCGCTCCTCTCATAAACGTCGATCCATACTTCCGTTTCGCCCGAAAAGGAGATCTCTTCCATGCCTGCACCCTTAAATAACAAGGTCGCCATCGTCACAGGCTCCACCAGCGGCATCGGCCTCGGCTTCGCCGAAGGGCTCGCCGCAGCTGGCGCGACGGTGGTGATGAACGGCTTTGGCGATGCTGAAGAGATTGAGACGAACCGCGCCAGTCTTTCAAACAAACACGGCGTAACGGTGGACTACCACGGCGCCGACATGACGCAGCCTGAAGAGATCGCCGATCTCGTCGCCTCGACCAAGGACAAGCACGGCCGGGTCGACATCGTCGTCAACAACGCCGGCATTCAAAAAGTCTCCCCCATTGAGGAGTTTCCCCTCGACAAATGGGACGCCATCATCGCCATCAACCTGTCTTCGGCGTTTCACACGATCCGCGCCGCCGTGCCGATCATGAAAGCGCAAGGGGGCGGACGCCTCATCAACCTCGCCTCCGTCCACGGACTTGTGGCATCGCCCTTTAAATCCGCTTACGTCGCCGCAAAGCACGGCATGATCGGCCTCACCAAAACCGTGGCCCTGGAAGTGGCGGAGTTCAACATCACCTGCAACGCCATTTGCCCCGGATACGTCAAAACACCCCTTGTGGAGGCGCAAATCGCCGACACCGCAAAGGCTCGCGGCATCACAGAAGATGAGGTCGTCAAAGACGTCATGCTGAAGGCCCAGCCCACAAAGAAATTCGTGCAGTTCGAAGAGCTGAACGGCCTCATGCTCTACCTCGCCTCGGACGCCGGCGCGGCGGTGAACGGCGCAGCCCTGCCGGTCGATGGCGGCTGGACGGCGCAATAGCCCATGGCGACACATCAGAAACCTGTAAACCTTGGCCTGCAAGGGGGCGGCGCCCACGGCGCATTCGCCTGGGGGGTGCTCGACTATTTGTTGGAGGACGGACGGCTCCATTTCGCCGGCCTCACCGCCACCTCGGCGGGCGCTATGAACGCTGTCGCCTATGCCTATGGTTTCGTCAAAGGCGGGCGCGACGGCGCACGGGAAAGTTTGGAAACGTTCTGGCGGGCCGTCGCCCGGGCCGGCGGCTGGTACAAGCCAGCGGCGCAATTCCCCTTCAACGCCATGCCGAGCGGCTGGCTCGACCATGAGTGGGCGACCTACGCCGCCCTTGAAACCATCACCCGGACCGTCTCGCCCTACGATTTCAACCCGTTCAACTTCAACCCTCTGCGCGACGTTCTGGAAGCCGTCATCGATTTCGATGAATTACACCACTGTACGCAAACCAAACTGTTCATCACAGCAACAAACGTGCGCAGCGGCAAAGCTAAGGTCTTCCGTACAAACGAAGTGACGATCGACGTCGTCCTCGCCTCAGCGTGCCTTCCCTACCTCTTCCAGGCGGTGGAGATCGATGGGGAATACTATTGGGACGGCGGCTATATGGGAAACCCGTCCTTATGGCCGCTCTTTTACGATGTCGACGCCTCAGATCTGGTCGTCGTTCATCTAAACCCTATGTACAGGGAGGAAATTCCAAAACGCCCGTCAGAAATTTTGAACCGGATAAACGAAATCTCTTTTAACGCCTCATTATTGAAAGAGATGCGCTCCATCGCGTTCGTTCAGAAATTATTGCACCAAGGCCTTTTGAAAGAAGAGTATACAGATAAATATCGCGATATACGCTTTCACTCCATTCGCGCCGACAAGGTGCTTGGCGATCTATCCGTCGCCTCGAAATTCAACACTGGAATAACGTTTTTCGAGGAATTGCGCGATCGCGGTCGGGAGGCCGCAGCAGCCTGGCTTGATGAAAATTACAATGCGATCGGAAATCGATCTTCCGTCGAGCTGCATGCGGAATTCCTTGATCTGTAAACCGATCTAAAAATCAAATGCGCCCTGCCGACCAGGCGGTGCGGCGGCGTCAACAGGCGCAACAAGGTCCGCGCCTTCGTTGGTCGCCTTGTTCACCCTGTCGCCGACGGGGACCGCTTCTAAAAGACCGTTCGGATAGGGGCGCAGCAAACCGATCGCTTCTGTAACGTCCTCCGTGCGATGGTCGAGCCAGACATCATAGGCCTCCGGCAGAAGGATCGCCGGCATGCGATGGTGGATCGGCGCCATGTCCGCATTCGCCTCAACGGTGACAATGGCGACAGTTTCGATCTCGGCCCCGTCGGGGCTCATCCAGCTCTCCCAGATCGCCGCAAAAGCAAAGGGCGCCTTGTCCTTGCGGCGGATAAGGTAAGGCTGCTTACGGCCCTTCTGCGTCCGCCATTCGTAAAACCCATCGGTCGGGATCAGGCATCGCCGCCGCCGGAAGGCGTGTTTGAAGGAGGCTTTCTCGCAAATCGTCTCCGCCCGAGCGTTGATGAGCGGCCTTGAGCTGACCTCCTTCGCCCAGGCGGGAATAAGCCCCCACCGCATCAACACAAATTCCGGCCCGCCGCGACCTTGCCGCATCCCCAATACAGGCTGCGTTGGCGCAATATTGTAACGCGCGGGAAAATTCTCCAGGCACGCCAATCCAAAATGAACGCCAAGCGCATCAGGCGCAGAGATAAGAATGTAACGACCGCACATAGCCTTCCCTTATTTGGCGAAAGTATAACGCAAGACAATACTCAAAAAGGGATTTTTCGTGATGCGGGTTGTCCTTTAGGCGATTTCCCGCATTTGGCATATTCCGTACAGACCTTTTACAGATGTCAATTATATTGACACCGCGCAAGGCGGGTCTTGGAAGAAAACCTCCACTTTCTCGCGGATTCAAAACAGTTAACGACTTGGCATGAGCTTTGCTAATAACTGGGGCAGTGTATTTTAAATGGGGATATAAATCATGCGTTTTGCTCTAGCTTCAGCAGCTGCCGCCTGCGTCGCTTTCATCGCCGCACCGGCGTCAGCGACCATCTATAGCTATTCCATCGACAATCCTGGCGGCGCCAGCAATGCCGGCGACATCACGAATTTTTCCGTCAGCTATAATGACGCCGCTGGAGCTGAAAAGCTCTCACTGTCCGTAACAATGGACCTGAACATCGGGAACGTCGATACGAACGCCGCCTGGCTCGCGCTCAGCCCCAAGTCAAACCCGAAGGGCACAACCGGCGAGCTGGCCCTGCTTTACATAGACCTGGTCGGCAATGACGTTTACGCTTATGAGTACAGCGGCCAAAACAATGGTCAATCTCACATTAATCCGGGCAATTTGATTGATGTATATACAGATGTCGTAACACAGAGCGGCGGTTCGTTTCTTACGTTCGGCTTCGACAACATCGACGTTTCAACAGTTCAATCTTATATTCCTACAACACCCCAGCCCTGGACCGGCGTTTCCTTCGGCGATCATGTCGGCATCTGGTTCCATGGCGTGAACGGCTCGATCACGGGCGACGATAATGGCATTTCCAGCTTCTCTTACGACGGGAGGAACCAGTCCTGGTACGATGCAACGAATAGAAAAACGACTGTTTCCGAGCCGATGACGGTTGCTCTGCTTGGGCTTGGACTGCTCGGTCTTGGTGTTGCTGCGCGCCGCCGCAAGTAACACGCCTCAAATATCTTATGTTGGACGCCGGGCTTTCCCATGAGCCCGGCGTTTTTCTTTGCGCGAAGGGACCTGTGCTGGCACCATTCGCGCCGCCATGTCATTACGCCCCCCCATCCCTAGACCCATCATCGGCGTCGGCGCTGTCATATGGCGCGGAGACAATGTGCTTTTGATCAAACGGGCCAAGCCGCCCTATCAGGGGCTTTGGACGATCCCGGGCGGCAAACTTGAGTTCGGCGAGCGCCTGGAAGACGCCGTAAGGCGCGAGGTGCGGGAAGAAACCAACGTAGAAATCGATATTATCGGCCTTGTTGCAGCTGTGGATTCCCATGTGCGCCATGAAAATGGCGAAATGTCCCACTATGTTCTCATAGACTACGCCGCCATCTGGCGCTCCGGCGAGATTGCGGCGGGCGACGACGCCGCAGAAGCGATCTGGGTTTCCCGTCGGGACGCCGATGCGCTGGTGTCTTGGGACAAAACACGCGATGTTATCGACGCCGCAGGCGCGCTTGTCGCCGCGCAACAAGGGGACCGTTGAAGCTATGTTTGTGCGATCTGTCATCGCCGCCATCGGTTTGATGTTCATTGCGTCGCAAAGTCCGGCTTCGGCGGACTACGCGGCCTATAAGGCCCGGCAGGAAACTCTTGTGCGTCTTGCCGGGCTTCTCGGGCAAACCCATCATGTTCGCAGCTTATGCGTGGCGGAGGAAAATGAGGTTTGGCGCCGCCGAATGGCGAAGCTGCTCGACCTTGAAGATCCGCCTCAAAAACAGCGCAACGCCATGGTGCAAGCCTTCAACGATGGGTTTTATAAGGCCCGCAGGGCCCACGCCGCATGTACTGAAGACACGCGCAAGGCCGCCGCGCGGCTTGGGGCGGAGGGCCGCACGCTGTCCAACCGTCTTAAAGCTGACGTTCAATCCAATTAAAACGCTTTCGGATCAATCAAGATTCTTCAATCGCTTTAAGCCCCCTGTTTTTGCGCAAAAGGTCGAACACTTGTTCGACCGTCAAAACAAAGACTTAAAGCGTCTGCCTGATCCCGATTGAACAGGAGACGCTCTAGAAACGCCCTAACGCTTCAATTCCGCCGTTTCCTGAAATCTCACAGGGCGTCCAAGGGACGGCCCCACAAGCTCGTCTTCCCACATAACACGTCGACCGCGTATGATCGTCCCCACAGGCCAGCCTTTTACCGTCTTGCCGGCGAACGGCGTCCACCCGCATTTCGACGCCGACCAGTCTTCAGTAATGTCCCGCGTCGCGTTTAAGTCGACCACCGTAAAATCAGCGTCATAGCCCTGGGCGATGCGCCCCTTGCCGGCGATGCCGAACACCCGTTGCGGTCCGTGGGCGGTCAAATCAACAAAACGCTCCAGGGTAAGCCGTCCTTCGGCGACAAAGTTCAACATCAAAGGCACAAGGGTTTGCACGCCCGGCATGCCAGAGGGAGAGGCTGGATAAGGCTTTTCCTTTTCTTCCCGGGAATGGGGCGCATGGTCGGAGCCCATGACGTCGAACACGCCCTGTTGCACCCCGCGCCACAGCCCCGCCTGGTGGGCGGCGTCGCGAATCGGCGGGTTCATCTGGGCGAAGCCTTTCAGGCGCTCGTAACATTCCGGCGCGGTCAGCGTCAGATGCTGGGGCAAAATCTCCGCCGTCACGATATCCTTATGCTGGGCGAGAATCTCAACCTCGTCAGCGGTGGAAATGTGCAAGACATGAATCCGACGGCCGGTTTCCCGCGCGAGCGCAATCAGGCGGTTCGTGCACGTAATGGCGGCTTCGGCGCTGCGTACGTCCGGATGGGAGGTCCAATCCCCCTCCCGGGCGAGGCTTTTGTTCGCCCGTAAAATCCCTTCGTCTTCGGAGTGTATGGCGACGCGGCGGCGGCCATGGGCGAGCACCTGACGGACGCCTTCATCGTCTTCCACGAGCAGATCCCCCGTCGAGGCGCCCATGAAAATTTTCACCCCCGAAACGCCGGGCAGTAATTCCAGCTCCGCCAAATCCTTCGGGTTGCCGTGGGTGGCGCCCACGTAAAAGGCGTGGTCGCAATGCATGCGGTCCTTCGCCCGGGCAAGCTTGTCCTCAATCGCATCCGCGGTGACCGTGAGAGGTTTTGTGTTAGGCATTTCGAACACGGCGGTGACGCCGCCGAGAACCGCCGAGCGGGCGCCGCTTTCCAAATCCTCCTTGTACTCCGCGCCGGGTTCGCGAAAATGCACCTGGCTGTCGATGACGCCGGGCAAGACATGCAGCCCGGTGCAATCGATCACTTCTCCGGCCGAAGCCGAAGCGGAAACGCCAATCTCTGCGATACGGCCGTCTTTAACACCGATGTCGCGCTGGGCGGCGCCGTCGTGGTTGACGACGACCCCGCCTTGTAAAATCAAGTCATATGTATCAGCCATAAACAAGATATAGGCGGCCGAACGCCCCCTTGCCAAGCAAAACCGGCGGCTTTGCAATAAGCGGCATCGGCCCTTACATGAAACGCTATATTTAAGTAAACCTGACGATGACTATGACAGAGAAAATAAGCTTCGCGACATTGCCTGACCGCGCCGTGATGACGCTAAAAGGTCCCGACGCGCCCGCCTTTTTGCAAGGCCTCCTCACGAAAGACGTCAACGCAATCTCCCCGGACCAGTCGATCTACACGGCGTTGCTGACGCCCCAGGGCAAGGTTCTGTTCGACTTTTTCATCGCGCAAACAACCGACGGCTTCCTCCTTGACGTCGAGGCGGCGCGTCAGGACGCCGCCCTGAAGCGGCTGTCGCTTTACAAATTGCGGGCGAAAGTGGACATCGCCCCGGCGCCGGACTGGCGCGTCGCCGCAATTTTTAACGACACACCGGATAGGGACGCCGCCCCCGGCGCAACACGCCCCCACAACGGCTCCGGCGCACGCTTCGCAGACCCACGGTGCGCCGCCTTAGGAACACGCCTTATCGCGCCGACTGAGGAGATTGCCGGTTTGACAGATGAGTGTCGTGAAACCGACGCCGCCGCCTACAACGCCCGCCGCCTCGACCTCGGCGTACCGGCGTGCCCTGAAGATATTCGCCCTGAGGTCTCTTTTCCCCTGGACGCCAACCTCGATATGCTGAACGCCATCGATTTTCAGAAGGGCTGCTACGTGGGTCAGGAAGTGACGAGCCGCATGAAACGCAAGGCCGCCCTGCGCAAACGTACGCTTGTCCTGGATTTCGATGGTCCGCCCCCGCCGCCCGGGGCGCCCGTGACCGCCGGCGCGCGCGAGATCGGAACCGTGTTGTCCGGAACCATGGGCCGCGCGTTGGCTCTCATACGCCTTGATCGCTGGTCCGCAGCGGAGGAGGATGGCGCAACGCCTGCGGCCGACGGACGTCCGGTGCGCATTTTACGACAAGATTGGCTGAAGGACGACGCATCGTGACCGCCCCGCTTAACCGCTGCGCCTGGGTTCCGGGAGACGACGCCGTTTACGTGCGTTACCATGATGAGGAATGGGGCGTGCCGGAATATGACGACCGGGCGCTTTATGAAAAGCTCATGCTCGACGGGTTCCAAGCCGGGCTCTCCTGGCGCACCATCCTTTACAAGCGAGACAATTTCCGCAAAGCCTTCGACAGCTTCAAACCTGAAAAAATCGCACGTTATACAGACAAAAAAGTCGAGAGACTTCTTCAGGACGCAGGCATCATCCGCCATCGCGGCAAAATCGAAGGGGCCATCGGCTCCGCACAGGCGTACCTAGAAATTATGGATAAGCGTGCAGACGGCTTTTCAGGTTTCCTCTGGGATTTCATCGATGGCGCGCCCGTCCAAAACGCTTGGCCTACGATACAACATGTGCCGACGGAGACCGAAACCTCCAAGGCCATGTCGAAAGCCCTGAAGGCGGCGGGCTTTAAGTTCTGCGGCCCCACCATCGTCTATGCTTTTATGCAGGCCGTCGGCATGGTGAACGATCACACTACCGCATGCTTTCGCCACAAAGATCTATACGAAGCGACTTAAGGCGCTCAGCGCGATATATAGATGCGCGCAGATTTTCTGCAGCAGCGCGCGTACGATAATTTCAGCAAAAACATCTTTTTACATATCATTATATACGTTTGCGTATCTTTATAGGCGCAAGCGCTCGCCACATGCCATTAGACGAAGGGGCGTCAAATCGGGTAACTTTTTCACTTAGAGCGTGTCGCGCAAAAGTGGATACCGGTTTTGCGCAAAAAACACGCGTAAAACAGAGACCTAGAGCACGCCCGTGTGAATTCAATTAAATGAGACGTGCTCTAGGGAGTTGAAACAAAAGAGGCGCGCCATGACGCAATCGAATGCAGCCATCCTAAAACCCGTATCGTCTCTTACCGCCGACGCCCCCTGGGGTTGGCTGGCCGCCGGCTGGCGCGACATGCAGCGCGCGCCGGTGTTGAGCTTCGGCTACGGCGTCGCCTTTGTCGCGATCGGCCTCGCGATCACCGGCGGCCTTTGGATGGCGGGCCTGTCGTCTCTCATCCCGGTGGCCATCGCCAGCTTCGCCCTTGCGGGCCCTTTGATGGCTGTCGGTCTTTATGAAATCAGCCGCCGTCTCGACGCCGGCGCGCCCCTGGCGCTGCGCGATATCGTCTTTGTCAAAACGAAGTCGCCGGCGGGCCTCGCCCTGGTCGGGTTTTTCATTATGTTCGCGCTGTTGTTCTGGGCGAGGGTCGCGATGCTGCTGTACGCCCTGTTCGTCAGCGGCGCCTACATGCCCCTGTCGGACTTCACGGCCTTTGCGCTGACGACGCCCGCGGGACTGTCGCTCCTCGCCGTCGGAACAGTGATCGGCGGCGCTATCGCCTTGGCTATTTTCTCCGTCAGCGCATTATCGATTCCAATGCTGATGGACAGACAGACGGACGCCTTCACCGCCATCGCCACAAGCATTAGAGCTGTAAAGGAAAAGCCGGGGCCGATGCTGTTGTGGGCCTGGATCATTGCGGTTCTGATCGCCGCAGGATTCGCAACCTTGTTTGTCGGTCTTGCCGTCGTCTTCCCGCTGATCGGCCACGCCACATGGCGCGCCTACAAAGACATTATAGAGCCGACGGCTTAATCGCGGCGTTCTTCCAAATCATCGTCAAGCAGAATGCGCGCCGCAGCGCCGTCAATATCGTCATACTGCCCGGACCTCAGCGTCCAGAGAAACAGGCCAAGCCCGACGGCGCCCAGAAAAAGCGCCACGGGAATTAAAAACAACAGCGCGTTCACGACAGCCGTCCTTCGCCGCGCGCCTGCGACAGTCTGAGAGCGTTCAACGTGACGATGACGGAGGACGCCGACATGGCGACGGCGGCGACAAGGGGCGTCACAAACCCCGCCACGGCCAAAGGTACGGCGCACATATTGTAAGCCACCGCCAGTCCGAAATTTTCAAGGATGCGCCGCCGCGCTGCTTTGGCGATGTCATAGGCGAGCACGACGGGGCCGAGCCCTTCGCCCTGGAACACGAAATCGGCGGCGGCCTGGCTTGCGTCCGCCGCCGTCCCCGGCGATAGGGACGCATAGGCGGCGGCGAGCGCAGGCGCGTCGTTAAGGCCGTCGCCGACCATGATGGCGGGCCCCGCCGCGCCATAGGCTTTCAACGCATCGATCTTATCCTGGGGCTGAAGGTTCGCCCGCCAGTCCTCTATCCCGACCTCCCCGGCGGCGTGGGCCGCAGGCGCCGTCTTGTCCCCCGACAGCATCGCGACCGACAGGCCACGGGCCTTCAGCGCCGCAACCGCCGCCGGCGCGTCGGGCCGCAGCGCATCGGCGAACACGAACCGCACCGGCGGCCGCGCGCCGACTTTCAACCACGCCTCGCTCGCCGCCGCGCCGTCATCGGGGGCGTCATCCGCAACAGCGGAAACAAACGCCCGGCGGCCGAACCGCGCCTGCTCCCCATCGATGACGCCTTCGACGCCGAGGCCGGAATGCTCCCTGACATCCTCCGCCAGCGGTCCCGCCCCGGCGGCGCCCGCGACAGCGCGCGACAGGGGATGCCGGCTCGCCCGGGCGAGGCGGGCGGCGGCTTCAAGAGCGCCGTCGGGCAGGCTTGCGCGATTGGCGATCGTCGGCGCGCCGCGGGTGAGCGTGCCGGTTTTGTCGAACACGAATGTTTTCCCCTCGGCGAGCCGCTCCAGCGCGTCGCCGGATTTCACAAGGACGCCGGCTTTGAACAGGCGCCCCGTGGCGACGATCTGCACCGCCGGCGCGGCGAGGCCGAGGGCGCAGGGGCACGTGATAATCAGCACCGCCACCGCTGTCATGACCGAGGCGCGCAGGCCGATGTCGCCGATGAAAAACCAGCCGAGAAACGTCAACGCCGCCAGCGTGTGCACCACAGGCACATAGAGCCGCGCCGCTTTGTCGGCGAGCTTCACATAGGCGCTTTTGCCCTGGGCGCCGGCTTCGATCAGCCGGGCGAGATCGGCGACCAGGCTGTCCTCGGCGCTGGCTGTGGCGCGCAGGACGAGGGTGTCGGAGACATTCAGAACACCGGCGTACACGGGGTCGCCGGCGCCCATGCGCACCGGCGCGCTTTCGCCCGTGACAATCGCCGCATCGACGTCGGAGGCGCCGCGCTCAATGACGCCGTTCACGGGCGCGCGGTCCCCGGGCTGGAGCTGTATGCGGTCGCCGGGCTTTAAGTCCCGGGCCGTCACCGCCTCCACGTCGCCGTCGGCGCGAATGCGCCGCGCCGCCACGGCCTGGAGCGCCAGAAGATCCTCCGCCGCCGCCCGGGCCCGGGCCCGCAAGCGATGGTCGAGCACCCGACCGATCAGCAGGAAGAACAACAGCATCACCGCGGCGTCGAAATAGGCGTGGGCGCCGTGGTTGACGGTTTCGTAGATGCTCATGGTCAGCGCCAGGAGCACCGCAAGGGAGATCGGCACATCCATATTGGCGCCTCCGGCCTTCAACGCGCGCCAGGCGGAGGCGAAGAACGGCCGCCCGGCGTACAGCGCGGCGGGCACGGCGATGGCGCCGGAAATCCAATGCATCAGCATCCGCGCGCCAGGGCCCATCTCGCCCTCGTGCCCCGCCCAGACAGCGACGGACAGCAGCATGACGTTCGCCGTGGCGAAACCTGAAACCGCAAGGGCGCGCATCAGTCGCCGCCCTTCTTCATCGCCATCCCGTTTCACCGCCTCCGGATCAAACGGCGTCGCGGCGTACCCAAGGCCCTCCACCGCCTGCGTCACCGCCTTCGGCTCCAGCGCGCCGTCCCGCCAGGCGACGAGAAGTTTTCCCGTGGACAGATTAAGCCGGGCGCTCTCAACGCCTGGAACGGATTTCACACCGCCTTCGATTTTGGCGATGCACCCGGCGCATTTAGCGCCTTTCACCGACAGCTCCAACCGGGCCTCGCCGTCCTCGTCAATGCGCACAAAGGGCGCAGGGTCCACAATGCTCGCGCCATAGGCCGGCGCGAGGTTGCTGGGGCAGCCCGCTTTTTCTTCCGTATAGGCGGCGTCAGTCAATGCGAACCCTCTTGATGAATTCAAAAACCGAACCGTCGGCCGCCGTCGCAGCGCCGTCAATTTCCCATATTCCAGGGGCGAGGGCCGCAAGGCGCGCCGCATAGCCTGACCCCTCGGGCGCGGCGGCGAACGCAACGTCCTCACGCTCGAAAACCGGGCGCTTGACGACCCCGGAGACGGTCAGCCCCCGCACGGGCGCGCCGCCCCTGTCCTCAATGGCGATCACAAGACGCTGACCGCCGTCCGGCGCCGCCTCAAACCCGGCGACGGCGGTCCAGCCGAGGGCCGCCTGACGCGCCCGTTCGGCGAGGGTTTCGTTATAGTTCAAGCCCTGAAGATAGGACTTGGGAACCTCCTCGCCGGAAAAGGTGCGCACGGCCATTGTGATAAACACCGTGTTCACCGAGATGATAACGCCGAAAAACGCGACAAACGCAATGAGGACATGGCGTCCCTTGATTTCAAAAGCCTTTTGCATGTCAGGACCGTCTCCTTAGAAAAACGCTCTTGCTCACCGCAACCTCGCCGGTTTCGGCGTCCCTGGCGGTGAACATAATCGCCGTGGACGGCGCAGCGCGCCCCGACGGGTCGGCGGGCAGTGTTAAGAAGAGCCGCACAGACCGCACCGCATCGCCCGCAGCCTCCACCGTAAGGGTTCCGTCCGACGCCTCTGCGCCGACCGCGCTCAAGCTTACGCCGTCAAGACCCGAGACGGAAATCACGAAATCCCGCGCCTCATTGGCCTTGTTCACAAGCTTCACCGTATAGGCGTTGCGCACGCCGCCGTCGGACAACTGCACAAAAGGTGGTGTACGGTCTTTTAGCACGTTCATCTCAACGCTCGCTCGGGTCATGAGGGACCACAACATCAGCACCCCGACAAGAGCCAAAGCCCCAGCGTAGACAGTCGTACGAGGGCGGACGAGACTGACGGACGACGTTGCGCCCGCCGCCCGGGCCGCAACGTTTTTGTCCGTGTCGTAGGCGATGAGACCAACGGGGCGGCCCACCTTGACCATGATCTCGTCGCAGGCGTCGATGCACAGGGCGCAGTTGATGCACTCAAGCTGCGCGCCGTCGCGAATGTCGATGCCCATGGGGCACGCCACGACGCACGCCTTGCAGTCGATGCAGTCCCCGCGCCCTTCCCAGGAGACGCCTTTTTTATGGGCGCCGCGCGGCTCCCCCCTGTCCCGGCGGTAAGTGACCTCCAGCGTGTCGGCGTCGGTCAGGGCCGCCTGTATCCTTGGCCAGGGGCACATATAGGTGCACACCTGCTCACGCATGGAGCCGGCGAACATGTAAGTCGTGAACGTCAATATGCCGATGAACATATAGGCCGACAGCGGCGCCGTTCCCTGGAAGATCTGGGGCAGAACCGTGGGCGCGTCATGGAAATAGAACACCCAGGCCCCGCCCGTCGCCGCCGCGATCAGGAGCCACAGGGCATGTTTCGTCGCTTTTTTCGTCGCCTTCTTAACGCTCCAGGGCGCCTTGTCGAGGCGCATGCGTTTGTTGCGGTCGCCCTCCACAAGGCGCTCCGCCGCAATGTAAAGGTCCGTCCACACAGTTTGCGGGCAGGCGTACCCGCACCAGACGCGGCCGAACAGGGCGGTGACGAAAAACAATCCAAAGGAGGCGAGAATGAGAAGACCCGTGACATAGTATAGCTCGTCGGGCCAGATCTCGATAAAGAAGAAATAGAACCGGCGCCCCGGAAAATCCACAAGTACCGCCTGATCCGGCTCGCCGAGCCCCCGGGGCCAGCGCATCCAGGGCAGACCGTAGTAAACGCCAAGGGTGAAAATCAGTAGAGCCCATTTCAGGGTGCGGAATTTCCCGAAAACAAGCTTCGGATAGATCGGCTCGCGGGCCTTGTATAACTGGCGGCGTGCGGCGCTGTTGACCGCTTCGACGTCATGGGTCGAAGGGCCGTCGTCTGACAGGGTCGCTGCCGTCTTTACCGCTTCCGCTGTGGTCATGTCGCACCAAAATTACACAAAACAGGAGCGCAAAGCGCTGCGGCGAAGCGGCGCTATTCGCCGCCGCCCAGCGCATGGACGTATACGGCCAGCGCCGTGATGGTCGTCTCGTCCAGACGGTTCTCCCAACCCGGCATCACGCCGCCGCGCCCGTTCCAAAGCGTGTCGTAAATCGCCTCCCGGGAGCCGCCATAAAGCCAGACGGCGTCGGTGAGGTTGGGCGCGCCCTGGGTTTGGTCGCCCATCCCCGCAGGCCCGTGGCACGAGACGCATTGCTGCTCGTAAATCGGCGCCGCCCTGGCGACGGCGTCGAGATCGGCGTTACGGCCGGACATGTGGGTCACATACTCCACGAGATCTGCAATTTCATCGCGGGTGAGAAGGCCGTCGCGGCCATAGGCCTGCATCAGACTGTACCGGGTTTCGGGATGTTCGTTCCGTATGCCGTAGAGCAGCGTTTGACGGATATCGTCCAAACGGCCGCCCCACAGCCAGACGTCGTCCACGAGGCTCGGGTATCCGACGAACCCCTGCCCCCCTGCGCCGTGGCAGGTGGCGCAATTGTCGCCAAAGGCGCTTTCACCGGCGGCGAGCGCCAGCTGCAACAGCTCAGGATCGCCCTCGATGCTCGCAAGATCTGGCGCTGCGGCGAGACCTTGAATGAGGCCCGCCCGCTGCGTCTCCAACTCCGCAATGGCGACCGCGACGTTCTCCCGCTCCGAATGGTTGCGCAAACCCTGGGTGTGCCCCGCAATACCCGGCCAGGCCGGCATGAACACCCAGTACACGAAAGACCAGACACATGTTGCGTAGAAAACGATCAGCCACCACCGCGGCAAAGGGTTGTTCAGCTCCTTGATGCCGTCCCATTCATGGCCCGTGGTTTCGACGCCGGTGATCTCATCGGTTTGTTTCTCAGACATGTGCGTCGTCCTTTTCGTCGAGCTTTTCGTCAAGGGGCATGCGCGCCGCCTTGTCGAATTCCGCCTTGCGCCGGGGGCTCAGCGCATAGATCAGCACCAGAACGAAGGCGAGCACGAAGAGCAAAAGGCCGCCGGTCTGCGCGAAACTGGAAAGGGCTTCATACATAAGCGTCTACCTGTAATAGTCTTCAGCTTCGTACTCGGAGAAATCGACCAGCGTGCCCAGCATCTGCATATAGGCGATGATCGCATCCATCTCCGTAATTTGGCTGGGATCGCCGTCAAAATCGCGAATTTGCGCCTTGGGATACCGGGCGATGAAACCGTCATAGTCATCGGCGAAGGGATCGACCTGGGTCGCGACGTCGCGCGCCGCAGCCTCGACCATCTCGTCGGTATAGGGCGCGCCGAGGGCCTTGTTCGCCTTTAAGTCATCGGCGATGTGGGCGAAGTCGAGGGGCCGTTCGGCGAGGAACGCGTAAGGCGGCATGATGGATTCCGGCACAACGCTGCGCGGATCGATCATATGCTGAACGTGCCAGGCGTCGGAGTATTTGCCCCCGACCCGGGCGAGGTCCGGGCCAGACCGTTTCGAGCCCCATTGAAACGGTCGGTCATACATGCTCTCCGCCGCCAGGGAATAGTGGCCGTACCGTTCCACCTCGTCGCGCAGGGGCCGGATCATCTGGCTGTGGCAGACGTAACAGCCTTCGCGGACATAGATATTGCGCCCGGCGAGCTCCAGCGGGGAGTACGGACGGACGCCCTCCACCTCCTCAATGGTGCTTTCAAGATAAAACAAGGGGGCGATCTCCACCACCCCGCCGATCGAGACGACGACCAGTATGGCGACGGTGAGGACGAGGCTGCGTTTTTCCAGAAAATCATGTTTCGAGAGCATCGGATCTGTCCCCTTATTCCGCAGCGACGGCGGCGGCGGCGGGCGCGGCGGGAGAAGGCGTCAGCTCCTTCTCGCGAACGTCGCCTTTGGCCGTGCGCCACAGATTATACGCCATGATGAGCGCGCCGATGGTGAACAGCGCTCCGCCCAGGGCGCGGATGATGTAGTAGGGGTGCATCGCCTCCACCGTTTCAATAAAGGAGTACTCCAGGAACCCGAACTGGTTGTAGGCGCGCCACATCAACCCTTGCATGATGCCGGAGACCCACATCGACGTGATGTACAAAACGATGCCGATGGTGGAGATCCAGAAATGCCATTCCACCAGTTGGTTCGAGTACAGACGCGCCCGGTTCCACAGCCACGGCGTCAAGCAATAAAGCGCGCCGAAGGAGATGTATCCGACCCAGCCGAGGGCGCCGGAATGGACGTGGCCGATGGTCCAGTCGGTGTAGTGGGACAGGGCGTTCACGGCCCGGATCGACATCACAGGCCCTTCGAAGGTGGACATGCCGTAGAACGCCACCGACACCACCATCATCCGAATGACCGGGTCCGTGCGCAATTTGTCCCAGGCGCCGGACAAGGTCATCAGACCATTGATCATCCCGCCCCAGGACGGCATCCACAGCATGATGGAAAAGGTCATGCCGAGCGTCTGCGCCCATTCCGGCAGCGCCGTGTAATGCAAATGGTGCGGCCCCGCCCAGATGTAGATGAAGATCAGGGACCAGAAATGGACGATGGACAGACGGTAGGAGTAGACCGGCCGCTCCGCCCGTTTCGGGATGAAATAATACATGATGGCGAGGAAGCCGGCGGTGAGGAAAAAACCCACCGCGTTATGACCGTACCACCATTGCGTCAGCGCGTCCTGCACCCCGGCGAAAGCAGAATAGCTCTTCACTCCTGTTAAAGAGACCGGCAGCGACAGATTGTTCACGATATGGAGCATCGCAATGGTGACGATGAAGGCGAGATAGAACCAGTTCGCCACGTAAATGTGCGGCTCCTTGCGCTTCAACAGCGTGCCGAGGAAGACGAGCAAATAGACGACCCAGATGATCGTCAGCCACAGATCCGCATACCATTCGGGCTCGGCGTACTCCTTCGACTGGGTGACGCCCATAAGGTAGCCCGTGGCCGCGATGACGATGAACAGGTTGTACCCCCAGAACACCACCCAGGGGGCGAGACCTCCGGCGAGCCGCGCCCGACAGGTGCGCTGAACCACATAGAATGAAGTGGCGATCAACACGTTGCCGCCGAAGGCGAAGATGACGGCGGAGGTGTGCAGGGGCCGCAAGCGTCCGAAATTCGTCCATCCGTACTCGGGAAAATAGAAAATATTGGGAAACGCCAGTTGCAGCGCGATGACGAGCCCCGCCGTAAAGCCGGCGACGCCCCAAAACACAGACGCGAACACCCCCGCCTTGACGACGCCCGTCATATACCCCGTCGTGCGGCGGTGGGGGTCGGACAGATAGGCCACGAGACCGAACCCGCCAACGACAAACGCGCCGAGAAACATATAGGCGTGGGCGGCCATCAAACCGTCCCGCGCATTCGCGGCGATCAGAACCGCGCAGACGGACCCGATAAAGAGGAAGATCGCCGTTAACAATGCATCCGTCCCGAGACCGGACGGCGCTGTGCGACTGTCGCTCATATCCCCTATCTCCTTGTTGGCCGCGCCCTATCGCGGACGCATCGCCGCCCCGCCTTAAAGCGGGCCTGCGGCGTTTGCATCTGCGGCGAGGCCCGACCCTGCGTAAGGCGGACCGGGCTTGAAAAGCGCGAGGCGAAAAACGTCCCTGGGATTTGGAATACCGGGGCTCATTGGGCGGCGCTTGACATTGATCAATAGCGCCGGATGTTCGTTGAGGACGTAACGTCGCAGTTTGCGATTTATGCTAAACAGAATGTTAAGGCCGTCGCTTTAGCTTTTCGGCAAGCCAACCCTGCGCCGCCGCCCCCTGGCTACGGCGCTTGCGCGCACCAATGCTGTCGAAAGGGCGCCCCATGCTTCTGTTTCCCGCTGCGGAGGAAATTCTCCAGCCTGCGCCAGAGAATTTAAAGCTCTCCATCGTCATCCCCACATACAATCGCCCTGACGATCTCGGCGAGACCCTCGACACGATTCTCGATCAGACGACGGGCGGCCTGGACAGCAAGATTGAAATTATCCTCAGCGACAATGCGTCCACCGACAATCGCGTTGCGGAGGTCTGTCGCGCCTATACGGAAAAAAGCCGGCTCGTCTCCTACTATCGCAATGCAGAAAATCTCGGCCAAATGAAACAGATTTTCATGGCGCCCGCACGGGCGCGCGGCCCTTTCTGCTGGGTTTATGGCGACGACGATCCTTTATTGCCCGGCGCCCTTGGAAAAGTCATGGACGTACTTGAAAAGGAGAATGTGAAATTCCTCTCCGTCAACAAGGAAATCCGCAATCGCGACCTCAGCAAGGTTTACAACAGCCCCTTCAACCACGGGGCCAGCCAACGCTACGACCGGTTCGCCGATTTCCTGGCGACCTTCGGTATCAACCAGATCGGCTTTATCTCCTGCCAGATCTTTTGCGCCGAGACCTTCAACGCCATCGACCCGGAGCCGTATTTGAAAATCCACAACGGCTATCAACAAGCCGCCGCCTATATGGAGGCGTTTTACGATCAGCCGACCTATTATCTCTCGGACATGACCCTCATTCAGCGTTATGTCCTGGAAGACGACGAAAAGTCACGGGAGACCTTGAAGTCGAATTTCAAAAACTTGACAACACCTCTCATCGAAGCGGTGGAGACCGCCCGCGCCGGCGCTGGGATTCCAGACAGTTTTTACGAAACATGGTCTGCGGATAAATTCGCACCACACAGCGATACGCCGGCGCTTGCAAAGTTTTCTGATGGCGTTGTCGAATATATGTACCGCGCCATCGGCGGCGGCGTCCTCTATGACAGGGAGGATTGGGCGCTGCTCGACGCCGTCAGCGCCAATTGGCGCGATACGCCCCGCGCCGAACTTGCCCGTATTCGCGACATGAACGCCGCCCTCGCCAAATTCAAAGCCAAAGCCAAAGCTCTGGATGCGGAGCTCGCCGGCGCTTCGAAACTCAGCAAACAGCAAAAGCGCGCCAAGAAGAAAAAGGTTGAAGAAACCAAACTGCGCCTGCAAGCCGAAGGACTGAAACTGCGTCTTGAAGCGGAGCGCCGGCATCCCGCCTACAGAGATCATATCGCACGGCAGGCCCGTTCTGCGGCAGCCTAAAACATTACCAGACGAAGCAGCTGCTGGTTTACCAGCCGCAAGCGTATTTTAAAGATCTTAAAATAACGCAGCGATCCGGATCTTAACGATGTTGCTTGCAGGCGCTTTCCTACAGAGAGCGGCGCGCTTTCTCCGCCTTTTCAAGCCGCATCCAGTTGCGCAATACGGCTTCGTTCCCGGAAAACATCTCATTGGCTTGGCTGGCGAAAACCCGGTCGGCGTAAAACCGCTCAAGGCACGCAATGCGCGGGTCCGGGGCGCCCCGTTGCGGGAGCGGACCGAACGGCGTTGTTGCTCTGTACACTAACTCTCTGTTCATAGACACGTGAAAATCCGGCGTTTCGCGCGTTAACGTAAAGACGACTCTGAGACGGCGGCGCTCTGCGGCGAGTTCTAAAATCATATCGTCGCCGTGGACGTTGAGCCGCAAATCGTTGAGCTCCAGCCCATTGCGTACAGCAATATCGCTCGCAAGGGCCAGAAAGTGTATGTTGTAAAATCGAAAGGCGCCGCCGCCCTCACCGGCCGCATACTTCCAGGATAGCGGCGCATTGCGCGCGGCGTGCCGCCATTCGATATCGACCTCCGCGCGATTATCGCTGCTGAACAAATCAGAAATCGACTGCGCCCAATCACAGTAGGCGAACAAATAAGGCGTCGCATAAGGCAGCTGCGCGTCTTGCAAAAGACCATGCAAAACAAGCGCCTCGTTCGGCGTCGGGGCAACCGGTTTTTCCAGAACCAGGCGGCGCACATCTGCGCCCCGGGCGGTGATGTCAACCGCCAGCCTCACATTGTCCCGCGGCCGTCGCGCCAGCACCAGGACAGAAGACGCTGCAATCAGCGCCTCCTCGTTTTCAAAAAAATCAATCTGTGAGCGGAGGCCTGACAACTCCCTTCGCGCGACAATGTCTTCTTCGTACCGCGCCAGGGTTCCGACCCTCGGCGCAAAATTCAGCACCGCCGGCAAATGGCCATAGAGCCCAAACCCGCCGCCGAGCACGCCAATCATGAGAAAATATCGACAATGTCGCCTTCAAACCCTTTACCGCGCATATAGGTCTCAATCTCCCGGCGGATATGCCAGGCGAAATTCACCATGACGGGGGGAAACGGTTCACAGAAAAATGCGTCTTCGGACAAAATCGGAATCCGGCTTCCTGGAATATAATGACCGATCTTCGGAGACGCCGGGCGTTCGTACGCGGCGCTGATATGCGTTTCATCGATACCGAAATAATTGAGGATAATGGAGGCCCGGCCGGGAAACGCTTTGGCCGGCAATGGCCCATGTTGTGCGACAAGGGCGTTTATCTCCGCCATGATCTCCCCGCGACGGCGTTCGATATAAACGCCCATGGCGTCGAACCGCGCCACAAAATCGCTTTCGTCGGGACCATCCGCGACAGCGCCGGCGCCTTTTCCCATCACCACACGGATGTTTCCGTTATATCGATCCGGAAAGCTCATATGCTCGATGGCCAGGCCCAGCTTCTCAGCGATAAAGCGAAAAGACGTCGCGCTGTAGGTGCGCGGATGCTCATGGTAGAATGTATCGAACTGATGCTTGTCGAGAACAGCGCCGAGATAATGGTTCTCGACGATAAGCTTCGTCTGCGGCCCCATCAGCTCTTTCAAGCAGGCGATGACATCGTCAAGACCGGAGATATGGGCGAAAACATTCGTAAACGTAATAATATCCGGCGCATCGTTCTCCGCCCGATACGCCTCCACAGCGCCCTTGTCGAAAAAGCGGTTATACACTTTTACACCGCCCGCCGCCGCATCCGCAGCCGCGCCCGTGGGCTCTATGCCGACGCCGCGGGCGCCTTTGGCCTCAAACTGTTTTAACAGGCTGCCGTCATTGCAACCGATGTCGAGCACCGTTTTGCCCGCAAGCCCGCCGCAAAGCCCCTCCGCCAGGGCGACCAGCTCGGCCATGCCGTCGAGCACGTCTTGGGTCATCGCAGAGCGATAATGATAGGTTTTCGGGAACAGCAGTTTCTTTTCCACCTGAAACCGCTGGTGGACGGTTTTGCAAGTCTCACAGGCCACAAGCTCCAAAGGATACCCCTTCGGCCGCGCCGCCGCGCCGAGCGGGACCAGGTCGTCGCACAAGGGTTGCTCGCCAAGGTTCAGCACCGGCGCGAGCGTCGCGCCGCCGCACACCTCGCACCGGGAGATCTCCGCCACATCCGCCATCCGCCATGCCGCCTTTCGTCAAAGCCTCTAAAGGGCCTGTTTCCTCCCCTCGACGCTATAGGCGGCATGGTGAACGGCGGGTTAACCTTCAGCCGTTCTCTAGGGAAAAACAGGACTTCAAACGCGGCCGCACAACACAGCTTCCCGTTTGCAGCAAGAGCGGCTAGTTTTGCCGCCTTCACCCGCCGCTAACCATAAAAGGGCGCCCGCCTTGGCCAAATCCCTCTCCTCCGACGATCATCTCTACCTTGTGGACGGCTCGGGCTATATTTTCCGCGCCTATCACGCCCTGCCGCATTTGACGCGCAAGTCCG
>JBCDBL010000049.1:0-27552 GCA_039183635.1 Pseudomonadota bacterium | reverse complement strand
ACACCTCCCCCGCATGCGGGGGAGGAAAAGACGCTGCATCGCGGACAGCCTTAAAAGGGCCTATCCCCCCTTCCGGAAGGGGGTGAAGTCCGACAGCATGTCGATATGCGCGCCGACGTCGGCGCGTTCGGCCTCAAGATACCGGGCGACGGCGTCGCGAAACCCCGGGTCGGTGATGTAGTGGGCGGAATAGGTCGGCGTCGGCGCGTATCCGCGGGCGAGCTTGTGCTCTCCTTGAGCGCCGGCCTCGACCCGTTTCAGGCCGTGGGCGATGGCGTAGTCTATGGCCTGGTAATAGCAAATTTCGAAATGCAGAAACGGCACATGCTCCGTACAGCCCCAGTAGCGGCCGTAGAGCGCATCGCCGCCGATCATGTTGAGCGCGCCGGCGACGTAGCGATCGCCGCGTTTTGCGAAAATCAGCAAAACCTTGTCGGCCATCCGCTCGCCCAGCAAGCGGAAGAATGTACGCGTCAGATACGGATAGCCCCACTTGCGCGCGCCGGTGTCCTGGTAAAACGCCCAGAACGCGTCCCAATGGGCCTCCGTAATGTCGGCGCCCACGGCCCATTCCACGTCCACATTGTCGGCGAGGGCGGCCGCCCGTTCTTTTTTGAGCGCCTTGCGTTTGCGCGAAGCGAGAGCGGCGAGGAAATCGTCGAAGCTGTCGTACCCGTCGTTCGTCCAATGGAACTGCTGGTCAATGCGGGCGAGAAAGCCGGCCTCGCACAGGAGGCGCTGTTCGTCTTGCCCGGCGAACGTTACGTGTAAGGAGGAAACATCGGCTTGCGCCGCAACCCCGGCGAGGGCGACGGCGAGGTCCCGGGCGACGCTTTTGTCGCCGCCGTCGAGCAGGCGCGGGCCCGTCGCCGGCGTGAACGGGACGGAACATTGCAGCTTCGGGTAATAACGCCCGCCCGCCCGCTCATAGGCGTCGGCGAAAGCGTGGTCGAACACATATTCGCCCTGGGAATGGCTCTTGATGTAAAGCGGCGCCGCGCCGGCGAGCCGGCCGTCGTTTTCAAGCAGCAAATGAAACGGCGCCCAGCCGGCCTCGGAGCAGACCGACTTGCTGTCCTCCAGGCATTTCAGGAAATCGTAGGCGACGAAGGGGTTGTAGGTCTCCGGCGCCGGGTTTGCCAGAGCGTCCCAGGCGGCAGCGTCGACGTCGCTTAAGGTTCGTATCGTTCGCGCTTCAAGGCGCGCGCCGCCGTCGGGCATAGGATGGCTCCCGGGATTCAATTCTTTGAATCTAGAGCGTGGGGCAAGGTGTGAACAGTCCGGACGGCGCTTTTTGCGTTTCGGACTATTTCCGCGCCTCGGCCAGCATCGCTTGCAGGCGCTGTTCGCTCCACCCGGCCATGACTTCCGCATAGCCGTCGGCGATCACGATGAAAGACGGCGTGGAGTTCAGACCGATGGCGCGGGCGAGGCGGAAGGTGTCTTCGAGCGCCGTATCGACCTCCGCGCTCTTCATATCGGCTTTCAGTTTTTCCGGGTTAAGTCCCGTCTCCTCGGCGATGGTGTAGAGGCGTTCTGAGCTTAACCGGCCGGGCGCGCGGAGAAGGGCGATATGGTAGTCCATGTATCGATCCTGGCTGCGGGCGGCGAGGGCGGCTTTTGCGGCCTCTTCCGACAAGGGCGCGAGGATCGGCAGCTCCCTGAAAACAAAGCGTACGTCCTTTTCCTTCTCGATCAGCTCCATCACCGGGGTCACTGCGGCTTTGCAATAGCCGCAGTTGAAGTCGGAAAACTCAACGATCGTCACCTTGGCTTTGTCGGCGGGCGCGCCGGCGGCGAAGGCGTGGGTCGTATCCTTCAAATCGTCGGCCAGATCGGCGACGGCCGCGCGTTTGGCCTGCTCTTCCGCGGCTTCTTCCGCGGCGGCGTATTTCTGCACCGCCTCAAGGATCAACTCCGGGTTTTCAAGGATATATTCCCGCACGATGTCTTCGATGGCCTCGCGGCTCATCTCGACGGGCGTTTCTTCCGCGGCGGAGCATCCTGCGACGGTGAGGCTTGAAAAAACGCCGAAAACGGCGAGGCGCGATATGTTCAGCATGGGCTGCGAACTCCAGAACGAAATTTATGGGTACATGTGACTGATGAAGGCCTTAAGCGCAAATTCTATTCCGTCGACCATCTTTCGCGCTCCCGTCCCTGGGGTTGGGTGGCGGCCATGATGTCGACGGCCTGGCGCCATTCCGGCGTGCCGCGGCGCAAGTCCTGGCGGGCGCGCTGGGCGAACGTGAAGGCGCCGCGGCGGTCGCCGGCGGCGTACATCGCTTCTGCCGTGGCGAGTTCGGCAAGACCCGTCTCGCCGAGGGCGTCGTAGGCCCGGGCAAGCTCGGACCAGGCGAATCCGTTGCCGGGTTCGAACCGGACGGCGACTTTCAACTCGTCAATGGCGGGCCTGACAAGGTCCGGACGCTCCGCGGCGATCATCGCCCGGGCGAGGTTGATCCGCAGCAAGGGCTCGTTCGGCGCGATCTCCACCGAGCGCCGATGCGGTTCGATGGATTCGAAGGTTCTGCCATGCTCGAACAGCATCTGGCCTTTCAGCTCATGGAAATACGGATTGTCGGGCTCCTCGGCGATCAGGTTGTCGATCCCCTCAAGCGCTGGCGTCAAGTCTGAAGCGCGGAAATGGGCGATGGAGCGGGCGTACCGGGCCATGGGCGTGTCGTTTTCGGGAAAGCGTCGGAAGGTCTGCGCCGGGCTCTCCAAAAATCCATAGATCTTCGCCTGGGCCATTTGCAGCCGGCGGACGGCCGCCTCATCGTCTTTTAACTCGTAAAAGGGAGACTCCTGGATGCGGCCTTGCACCGCGCTGACCCTGGCGCCGGCGAGGGGGTGGCTTTGGGCGTAGGATTGGGGCCGGCGGGCGCGGATCACCTGTTGGTTGCGGAGTTTTGCGAAGAACTCCACAAGTCCCTGGCCCGACAGGCCTGCAGTTTCCAAATACGTCACCGCCGCCTGGTCCGCGGCGTTTTCCTGGGCGCGGTTATATTCCAAAAACTCAAGCTGAGCGGCCACCTGGCCCTGGCCGATGATGGCGATGCCGGCTTCCGGCGCGCCTGCGGCGGCGGCGAGGATGCCGAGGCCGAGGGTGAGCAGAATAGGCGCCGTCGCCGCGCGCATGCCGTCGCCGAACCTGGCGAGATGTCCGCCGGCCATATGGCCGGTTTCGTGGGCGATGACGCCCTCAATCTGGTTCGGCGTGTCTGCGGCGGTCAAAAGCCCTGTATGGATGAACATGTTCAGGCCGCCCGCAACAAAGGCGTTCGGGGTGTTGTTGCCGACGAGGTAGATATCGATGCTGTCCACGGGCACGCCCGCAGCCTCGAAAATCGGCGTCGAGTAATCCCAGAGCAGGGTTTCGATCTCTGCATCGCGTAACAGAGACTGGGCCTGCGCCTGAACGCCCGTTCCAAGGACGTAGAACAGGGCGGCGAGGGCGACGAGGTAACGTTTGATCATGCCGTCTCAATACTGTTTGGCGGTGCGCAACAAAACGTATGTCTTAAAGTCAGGCTTTAAGAGCGCCTTTGCAAGTTTAAACGCAAGGGCGCCGTAATTTCCGTCGTTTAACGTATGCCGTCCTGGCGGAAAGCGCATATGACAACTCTGTTAGACGGCGCACTCAGGCGTTGCGGTTTTGGGATGTCGTTCATGTCAGCCTGGGCCTGAAACGCGGCGAAATTATGCCGATTTCAATTGCGGTGGGGGGCGGAACTCCATAGGGTTTCGCAGAACCAGTGGTCTTGACCGCGTGACAATTCGCCCCGGTGCGCGGTCAGTCGTAACGTAATCTCGCCCTATATTTATGGTGCGACGCCAAGGTCTTGCGGTGAGGTTTGAACCCGATGGATGCATTTCTGCTCGACTATTTGCCGATCATCATCTTTCTCGGCATCGCGCTTGTGCTTGGGCTCGGGTTCATGATCGCCCCGGCGCTGCTCGCCCCCGCCGATCCCGACCCGGAAAAGGTGTCGACCTACGAGTGCGGCTTCAACGCCTTCGACGACGCGCGCATGAAATTCGACATACGGTTTTATCTTGTGGCGATTTTGTTCATCGTCGTCGATCTCGACATATCGCTGCTGTTTCCCTGGGCGATCACGCTTCTGGACGGGCCGCGGGATTTCACGGTGTTTTCGTTCTGGTCGGTCTTCGTATTCATTGCGGTGTTCGCTGTCGGTTTCGTCTACGAATGGAAAAAAGGAGCGCTCGATTGGGAGTAGACGCGAAATCTCACCCCCTGGCCTACGGCGAAGGCGCGCAGGCTGGTGTTGAAGGCTATTCCCCCGACGCGAAAGATCCGTTCTTCGGGGAGCTTAGCGATCAGCTCGCCGACCGTGGGTTTTTCACCGCCCCCGCCGACGCCCTCATCAACTGGGCGCGGACGGGCTCCTTGATGTGGATGACCTTCGGGCTCGCCTGCTGCGCCGTTGAGATGATGCAGGCCTCGATGCCGCGCTATGACCTGGAACGGTTCGGGTTCGCGCCCCGGGCCTCTCCGCGTCAGTCGGACGTGATGATCGTCGCCGGGACGCTCACCAACAAAATGGCGCCGGCCCTGCGCAAGGTGTACGACCAGATGCCGGATCCGCGCTATGTGATCTCCATGGGCTCCTGCGCCAACGGCGGCGGCTACTATCATTACTCCTACGCCGTGGTCCGCGGGTGCGACAGGGTCGTGCCGGTGGACATCTACGTGCCCGGCTGTCCGCCGACGGCCGAGGCGCTGGTCTACGGCATTTTGCAGTTGCAGAAGAAGATACGGCGTGAAGGAACGATCAATCGATAGCTGTATAAAACTGAAACAGTTGTGTGCGAGCTTTCTCCATAGTTTTTTTCTCTATTGAGATATGATGGTCTTAGTTTTCCAAAATGGAGTCTGACATGGAAAAATTTCTGCAAAGAGTTTCTATTGCCTTTTGTGTTGTTGTTTTAAGCGTGTCGAATGCTTTCGCGGCTTGTCAGCCCGGAGGGTGCGGAGGTTTGAAGATCACGAAAATAGTTTTCTCAAATCCTAATACGTATATTGAACTGGAAGGGGGTGCGACCGTAATGGGGGCCGCGAACTGCACGCTTTTCGGAAATAAGTATTTTGTGTTGGAGAACAATTATAATAATTCCGGACATCCTAATTACGATGGGATCCTGGCCTCCTTGCTTACTGTATTTGAGTCAAAACGGCCCTTGAGTTGGATTAGCGTCGAACAGAACTCATCAAATTGTAAAGTAGTATATATACAATCGACGAACCCGTAAGGAGTGTGCATTGAACGAGGTTGAGCTGAAAGACCTTGGCGAGCACATCGCCGCCCATATCGATCAGCATGTTCTTGACTGGTCGGTGGCGTTTGGCGAGCTGACGCTCAACGTTCGCACCGACAAAATATGCCCCGTGCTGAAATTCCTGCGCGACGATCAGCTGTGCCGGTTCGCGCAGCTCGTCGATCTGGCCGGCGTGGACTACCCGGAGCGCAACCAGCGGTTCGACGTCGTCTATCATCTGTTAAGTCCGTTCCAGAACCAGCGTATCCGCGTTAAGGTGAAAACGGACGAGGAGACGCCGGTGCCCTCGGCCATTTCCGTCTTTCCCGCCGCCGACTGGTTCGAGCGGGAGGCGTTCGACATGTACGGAATATTGTTCTCCGATCATCCCGATTTACGGCGCCTGCTCACCGATTACGGTTTTGAAGGCAACCCGTTGCGCAAGGACTTCCCGCTGACCGGCCATGTGGAGGTGCGCTATGACGACGAAGTGAAGCGCGTCGTTTACGAGCCGGTGAAGCTTGTTCAGGAATTTCGGAATTTCGATTATCTGTCCCCCTGGGAGGGTGCGCAATACGTTCTGCCGGGGGACGAGAAAGTGGAAAAGGAGACCTAGGCGATGCCCGAGCGCCTGTCCGGCGGATGCATGTGCGGCGCGGTAAAATTCACCGCACAGGTTGAGAAAATGGAGATGGGCGTCTGCCACTGCGGCATGTGCCGCAAATGGGCCGGCGGCGCGTCGATGACCGTCCAGTGCACGGACATGTCGTTTTCGGATGAAGACGCCGTTGCGGTGTACGTTTCTTCCGATTGGGGCGAGCGGGGGTTTTGCAAACTCTGCGGGTCGTCCCTATTCTGGCGTATGCGCGACGGCTCCTTCATTACGGCCTCGGCCCAGGCGTTCGACGCGCCGGAGAAATTCGCCTTCACTCACGAGATTTATATCGACCGTAAGCCGGACAATTACGCCTTCGCCAATGAAACGGAAACAATGACGGAGGCAGATGTCGTCAAAATGTTTTCAGGGGGCGCGGAGCAGTAGATCCATGGCCGAAACCACCACCACGACCCTGACGGATCGCAATTTCAACATTAATTTCGGCCCGCAACATCCGGCGGCCCACGGCGTGTTGCGCCTTGTCCTGGAGCTTGACGGCGAGGTGGTGGAGCGGGTGGACCCCCATATCGGTCTTTTGCACCGGGGCACTGAAAAGCTTATTGAACATAAGACGTACACGCAGGCCATTCCCTATTTCGACCGCCTCGATTACGTGGCGCCGATGAACCAGGAGCATGCGTTCTGCCTCGCCGCAGAGCGCCTTCTCGGCGTCGAGGTTCCGCGCCGCGCCCAGTTCATTCGCGTGCTGTTCAATGAAATCGGCCGCATCCTGTCACACCTTTTGAACGTCACCACCCAGGCGATGGACGTGGGCGCCCTGACCCCGCCCTTGTGGGGCTTTGAAGAGCGCGAAAAACTGATGGTGTTTTACGAGCGCGTCAGCGGGTCCCGCATGCATGCGGCCTATTTCCGGGTCGGCGGCGTGCACCAGGACATGCCCCCGGGCCTTGCTGAGGATATTATGACGTTCTGCGAGGATTTTCCCCGGGTCATTGACGATATTGAAGGGCTGCTTACAGAGAACCGCATTTTCAAGCAGCGCAATGTAGACATCGGCGTCGTCACCCTGGAGGAGGCGATGAAATGGGGCTTTTCCGGCGTCATGGTCCGTGGTTCCGGCGCCGCCTGGGACCTGCGCCGGTCCCAGCCCTATGAGGTGTATAACGAGCTTCAGTTCGACATTCCCATCGGCAAAAACGGCGATTGTTATGACCGCTACCTCTGCCGCATCGAGGAGATGCGCGAGAGCCTGAAAATCATGCGGCAATGCCTTGAAAAAATGCCCGACGGGCCGGTCATGACCACGGACGGCAAGGTCGCCCCGCCGCGCCGGGCGGAAATGAAGCAGTCGATGGAGGCCCTCATCCATCACTTTAAGCTTTACACGGAAGGCTTCCACGTTCCGGAGGGCGAGGTCTACGCCGCCGTCGAGGCGCCGAAGGGGGAGTTCGGCGTCTACCTCGTTTCAGACGGGTCGAACAAGCCTTACCGCTGCAAAATCCGCGCCCCAGGGTTCCCGCATTTGCAGGCGATGGACTGGATGAACAAGGGGCATATGCTCGCCGACGTATCTGCGATCCTCGGCTCGCTCGATATTGTATTTGGTGAGATTGATCGCTGAGCGATGACGGCGGGCCCGCACCCGCCGCAGACGCGCTTATCCTTCAACCCTGTTCCGATCCCGGAACGTTACGATCTGCACTTTGTCCTCGCCCACATGGTCGGCGATGCTCTGGGGCAGGTTCACCGCGTAGAACCGGCTCCACTCATTTTGCTCCAGCACCGAATGAACCACACGGAACGCCTGGCGCATGACGACGCCGTATGCGATGAGCAGATACAGGGCCGACGCGCCCACGAGGACGCCGGCGTTTTCATAAAGGGCGGCGCGGGCGTCCTCGTGGGTGACGCCGAACCAGAAGGCGCCGGCGACCAGGGCGGCGAGGGCGATGGAGATGACCTGGCTGCCAAGCACGTAAAGCGCGGTGTTGCGTCGGACTTGAAACACCATGTTGCGGATCAGCGTTTCGCACAGGAAGAGGCGCGTCGCCAGCCAGTGGTAGGCCCGCGTCCAGGTTCCCGCTTCGTCTTTCAAAGCGTCCATTTGCGAAAAGCGTTTTTCCCGCTCCACATTGAGGGCCTTGCGTTTGGCCACCTGAAAATTGTGGTTCACCCGGGCGAATTTGTTGGTGATGTAGTTGTCGAGACCGAGCAGGTTCTGGGTTTGCGTCACCTCATAGGGCCACTTGTAAATGACGAGCAGCGTGATGAGCGCTGCAATGAACGGCGGCGCCAGGGTGATGACGTCTATAAACGGGGAGGCCAGTTGCGCCGGCAGAGCGGCGGCGGCGAAATCGGCGAGCGCCGCAGGCGCCGGATTTTGCAGTAAGACCGTCGCGCCGATCAGGAAGCCCATAAAGATGAGCGGCGCATAGACCAGAAACAAAAGCCGCGTGTTGTCGTTGAGCCCCCTGCGGAACGCGGCGATGATCTCCACAAAGCGCGAATCAATGGAGCCGAGATCGACGCCGAGGGCCGAGGTCAGATATGCCGCCTCCACCTCTTCGTAAAAAAGATTGCCGCCGTGAAAGAGCGGAAACTCCCGCCGGTAAAAATTGTGCGATTGACGAATGTAGGATTTGGCGCCGTCTAAGGTGAGGTCTGCGGCGCTACGCTCCACAAGGCGGGGGCGGGGTAAAGACTTAAAGAAAAAATTTCTGGGATTGCGCTCGGCCCCGTTTTGAACGTCCGCTGCGGATGTCTCTTCGTCGGCCGGGGCGGCCTCGTCCGCAGTCATGTCGGCCATATCGCCGCTGACCCCGCTCGCAGGGCCGGCGGCGGCTTTGCGCAATGTCGTCGACGATCGCCCTGCGCTGCGGAAGGGGCGGAGCAATACTGAGAACAGACGCATCAGAAGTTGGAACGGAAAAAGAACAAAACGGACGATAATATTGCCAGCCATAAGTCCCCCTTGCGCTCTTTAAGGTAAGGATTCGTTAACATAGTTTCAACTGCGGGAGGCTTCGTCATGTGACGCCATTGTCCATCGACGCCGGCGGCGCATCACGCTATATCGTTGTAAAAAGACAACCCGTTTGAAAGGGGCCCCATGGCTGCAAGACGTCTCGCCGATCGTCAGCCCGAAGCCTTCGCCTGGAGCGAGGACAACTTGCGTTGGTGCGCTGCGCAGATCGAAAAATTCCCACAAGGCCGTCAGGCGTCCTGCGTCATTCCGTTTTTATGGCGTGGCCAGAAGCAGGAAGGCTGGGTCTCCGTACCGATGATGCAGGCGATCGCCGATCAGTTGGAGATGCCGTACATCCGGGTTCTTGAGGTCGCGACGTTTTATACAATGTTCAACCTGGAACCCGTGGGCGAGCATTTCGTTCAGCTGTGCGGGACGACGCCGTGCATGCTGCGCGGATCGGAAGATTTGAAAGACGTGTGCCGAAAAGTGATCGGCGAACAAAACGCGATAACGTCAGACGGCAAACTGTCCTGGCTGGAGGTGGAGTGCCTCGGGGCCTGCGTCAACGCGCCCATGGTTCAGATTTCCAACAGGGACGGCGACGAATATTACGAGGACCTGACGCCGGACACGTTTGAGGGACTTTTAAAAGACCTGCAGGCCGGGCGGCCGGTTGCGCCGGGCACGCGCAATCCCAACCGATTCAAATCAGCCCCCGAGGGCGGGGCGAAAACCCTGACGGACCCGGCGCTTTACGACGGCGCCGCGGCGCGGCCCCTGGACAATGTCCCCCATGCGGAGCCGGCCGAGTGATCGAAACCCTTCAGTCTGCACCGCCCCTTGCAATGCCGGGAGGGCTCTCATGAGCGACCTGGAGCTTGTCAAATCGCAATTGCCTGACGAGCTGTCCCGCGCGTCCACTATGCTCGGCTGGACCATTGAGGATGTGAACCTTGGGGAGAAGAGCGTGGTTGTGAGCTTTCAGGCGACGGAACAATTCACAAACCCGATCGGGCTCGTCCAGGGCGGCATCCTCACTGCTATGATGGATGATACGATGGGGCCCGCCGTCGTCATCGCCACGGGCGGGGAGAAGTTTCCGACGTCGACGGACATCCACACCCAGTTTTTCAAGGGCGCGCACCCCGGCAAGCTCATCTGCACTGCGCGGGTGACGAAGCTTGGCCGCTCGATGGCGTTTACATCTGCGGAATTGCGAAACACGGAGGGGGATCTTCTGTGCAGCGCCATTCAAACAGCTAAACTGGTTGCGCTGGATATGAAAGCGGCTGGTGAGGCTGGGCAGGAGCAGGGGGAGTGATGCAAAAATCCATTTGGTCCCGGCTTTACGATCGCATCCGACGTCGCCCGCAAAACAAAGCGTGCGTTCCAGCTCCCGATGACCCCCGCGCCGCCTTTGCGGCCCGTGTGAACCAAAGCGAGGCGGAGCGGCTTAAAGACAATCCGCATTACAACCCGGAGCTGGAGGGCGTGAATTGCCCGAATTGGCTTATGGGGCTGCTTTGGGGGTTTGATTATGTTTTTCTATGGGTTGCCGCGCTCGTTGCGGTGGTGGTGGCGATCGGCGTTGTCTTTTTTCAAGCCATCACCGGCGCCGTATAGGGCGCATCAGGATAAAAAACATGCTGCAAGATAAAGATCGCATCTTCACAAACCTCTACGGGCGCCATGATTGGCGGTTGCCGGAAGCGAAGAAGCGCGGCGCCTGGAACGGTACGGCGGACTTCATCCGTATGGGCCAGGACTGGGTGATCGATCAGGTGAAGGCGTCGGGCCTGCGCGGTCGGGGCGGCGCGGGCTTCCCCACAGGGCTCAAATGGTCGTTCATGCCGAAGGAAGTGAAAGATCGGCCCCATTATCTCGTCGTCAACGCGGACGAATCGGAGCCTGGCACCTGCAAAGACCGGGAGATGCTGCGCCACGACCCGCACTTGTTTATTGAAGGCTGCCTCATCGCGTCCTACGCCATGCGGGCCCATGCGTGTTACGTCTATGTCCGCGGCGAATATGTCCATGAGCGGAATGTTTTGCAGGCCGCGATCGACGAAGCGTATGAGGCCGGGCTCTTAGGTCCGAACGCCGCCGGCTCCGGCTGGGATTTCGATCTCTATGTGGCGCACGGCGCCGGCGCCTACATTTGCGGCGAGGAGACGGCGCTGCTTGAAAGCCTGGAAGGCAAAAAGGGGCAGCCGCGCCTGAAACCGCCGTTCCCGGCGGGCGCGGGGCTTTATGGCTGTCCGACCACGGTGAACAATGTGGAGAGCATCGCTGTCGTGCCGACGATCTTGCGCCGCGGGGCGGATTGGTTCGCCGGCATCGGCCGGCCGAACAATGCAGGCACCAAAGTCTTTTGCATCTCCGGGCACGTCAACAGCCCATGTAATGTGGAAGAGGAAATGTCCATTCCCCTGAAGACGCTGATCGAGACCCATTGTGGCGGCGTGCGGGGCGGCTGGGACAATTTGAAGGCCGTCATTCCGGGCGGCTCCTCCGTTCCCCTCCTGCCGAAGGAGATTTGCGACGACGTCCTGATGGATTTCGACGCCTTGAAGGAGGTGAAGTCCGGCCTCGGCACCGCGGCGGTGATCGTGATGGACCGGTCCACGGACGTCGTCCAGGCGATCGCGCGGATCTCTTATTTCTACAAGCATGAAAGCTGCGGTCAGTGCACCCCCTGTCGCGAAGGCACGGGCTGGATGTGGCGCGTCCTCAGCCGCATGGCGAAGGGAGAGGCGGAGCACGCGGAGATTGACAAGCTGCTTGAGGTTTCCACTCAAATCGAAGGCCACACGATCTGCGCTCTCGGTGACGCGGCGGCCTGGCCGGTCCAGGGCCTTATCCGGCACTTCCGGCATGAGATTGAAGAGCGGATTGACAGGTACCGGGACGGCAAGGCCCATGTGGCGATGGTCGCGGCGGAATAGAGGGAATATGAATGCCGTTTTTTAAGTTTCTACCCGAGCAAGACGCAGCGGTCCGTAACGTGTTCATGCACACATGGGACCGTTTCTCGCACATGACGCTGTTTTTGGAGCACGTTTTGCGCGGCCCGTCGGAGATTTCCGAACGCGATCGCGAGCTGATCGCGACCTATGTCTCCGGCCTCAACGATTGCAGTTTTTGTTACAACGCCCACGCGCAAACGGCTGAGCATTACGGCGTCGACACGGATATGTTCGAAAAGCTCATGGCGGATGTGGATACCGCGCCGGTGGACGATCGGCTGAAGCCAATTTTAAAGTTCGTTCAAAAGCTGACCAAAACTCCCGCGCAAATGGTTCAGGGGGACGCCGACGCGGTCTTTGCGGCGGGGTGGAGCGAAGACGCTCTCCATGACGCTATTTCCGTATGCTGCGCGTTTAATTTCATGAACCGCTTGATGGACGGCCACGGCGTGCCGCGTTTGTCTGATGAGCAGCTCGAGGCGACGGGCGGCCGTCTCCATCAGTTCGGGTACAATCCGTACAACCAGGCTCCAAAAGAGCAGGTAGATGCAATGGCGAGCTATCGTGTTCCGCCTAAAGATGAGAGCTAGATTCATAAGCGTGGCGATATGACCGATCAACGCACCATCAAAGTCAACGGCGATGAAATCGAGGTGCCCTCGAATCTCACCCTCCTCCAGGCGTGTGAAGCGGCGGGGGAGGAGATCCCTAGGTTTTGCTACCATGAGCGCCTGTCGGTCGCCGGAAATTGCCGGATGTGCCTCATTGAGGTGAAGGGCGGGCCGCCGAAGCCTGTCGCCTCCTGCGCCCAGAACGTGCGCGACCTGCGGCCCGGCCCGGAAGGGGAGCCGCCGGAGCTGTTTACGAACACGCCGATGGTGAAAAAGGCCCGGGAAGGGGTGATGGAGTTCCTGCTCATCAATCACCCCCTCGACTGCCCCATCTGCGACCAGGGCGGGGAGTGCGACCTGCAGGACCAGGCGATGGCCTATGGCCGCTCCGGCTCCCGCTTTGAGGAGAACAAGCGCGCCGTCGACGACCCGCATATGGGGCCGCTCGTCAAAACCATCATGACCCGGTGCATTCAGTGCACCCGATGCGTACGGTTCGCAACGGAGGTCGCCGGCGTCGACGATCTCGGCCTGTTAAACCGGGGCGAGGATGCGGCGATTACGACGTATCTTGAAAAAGCCATCGAGTCGGAGCTGTCCGGCAATGTCATTGACCTTTGCCCCGTCGGCGCCCTGACGTCGAAGCCCTACGCCTTCAACGCGCGGCCCTGGGAGCTGCGCAAGACCGAGAGCGTCGACGTCATGGACGCCGTCGGCTCGAATATTCGCGTCGATGCGCGGGGGCGGGAGGTGATGCGCATTCTGCCCCGCCTCCATGAAGACGTGAACGAGGAATGGATTTCCGACAAAACCCGCTTCATCTGTGACGGCCTCAAACGTCAGCGCCTGGACAAGCCTTTCGTGCGCAAAAACGGCAAGCTCCTCCCCGCAAGCTGGGAGGAGGCGTTCGCGGCGGTTGCGGAGAAACTGAACGCGACGGCGCCTGAGAAAATCGCGGGCCTCGCCGGCGATCTCGTTTCGGCCGAGGCGATGAAGGCGTTTAAGGACCTGATGGCGGCCCTGGGGACGCCCAATGTCGACTGCCGCCAGGACGGTGCGGCGCTTGAGGCGGGGCTGCGGGAAGGCTATCTTTTCAACTCCACGATCGCCGGTATCGAGGAAGCGGACGCTATTCTCCTTGTGGGAACGAACCCCCGGAAAGAAGCGCCTATTATCAACGCGCGTATTCGCAAAGCCTGGCTCGCCAATCTCGATTTGAAGATCGCCGTCATCGGGGAGGCGGCGGACCTGACATACGAGTATGAGCATCTGGGCGCCGGCGCGCGCACGCTGCGGGACGTGGCGGAGGGCGCGCATCCGTTTTTCTCTGTCCTGAAAGCCGCCAAGCGGCCCATGGTCATCCTCGGCATGGGGGCTTTGGCCCGGCCGGACGGCGCGGCGGTGCTGGCCGAGGCGGCGAAGCTCGCCGCTCTCGGCTTTGTAAAGCCGTCGGCGGGGGACGCGCCCGGCTGGAACGGTTTTAACATTCTCCATGACGCGGCGTCTCGGGTCGCCGGTCTTGATCTTAAGCTTTTGCCGGGCGAAGGCGGCAAGGGAACTGCGGAGATCTTGGAGGGCGCGGCCTCCGGCGCGATCGAGGCTATGTATCTGTTGGGCGCCGATGAAATCGATACGTCGAAACTGAATGACGCCTTCGTCATTTACCAGGGCAGCCACGGCGACGCCGGCGCCCATGCGGCGGACGTTGTGTTGCCGGCGGCGGCGTATACGGAACAAAGCGGAATTTTCGTGAACACCGAAGGCCGGGCGCAGCTCGCCCAGCGCGCTGCCTTCCCCCCGGGGGAGGCGCGGGAGGATTGGGCGATCCTGAGGGCCCTGTCCGACGTTCTCGGCAAGACCTTGCCCTATGACGACCTCACGGCCTTGCGCGCTGCGGTGTTTGACGACGCGCCCGAGCTCGGTTCCATCGACCACGCCCCGTCTGGCGCTGATGCGGATCTCGCCGGCCTCGGGCAAGCCGGGGAGCTCAGCGACGCGCCCTTCGTCTCGGCGGTGCGGGATTTTTATCTCACCAACCCCATCGCCCGGGCGAGCGCGACGATGGCGGAATGTTCGCGGGTGATGAACGCCCCGAAAGTGCAAGCGGCGGAGTAGCCATTATTAAGCTTGTGAAACGCATACTTCCTTGGGCGACCTTCGCTTTTACTGCTTTGTATGGCGTTAACTTGATGAATGCGCCTGTTCCTGAAATCGGCTCAGGCTCAGTTTTCGCTGAACATGTTTCGCTGTTAAATGGCCAATATCTATGGCCGATAAGCATTGTTTATTTTGTATGTTGGGCAGCCTTCTTTTTAGCGTTTGCGTGGTCTGACTTCACAGAAAGTCGGTACGCCCGTGCAATTGGCGGCGCTTTTATGGGGGTTTTTTGGCCGATCTCCATGATGAATACGCAGATCATGACGGGGGCTGCTCCGACTCCCCCAGGGTTCGAGTATTTTCAGACGTTCCATCAGTGGATTATGGCCTTGGCGGCTGTGCCATTTATCGCTGGCTTTTGGTTTGAAATGTGGATTGATAGCCGCGTGGAAGTGCGTAAGAAGGCAGAAACCTGAGCCTGTCGAACTTTGAGAGATAGCTCAAATGAGCCTTGTATATCAAATCTGTATAAGACTTAGCTGTCTGGCTTGTTTGGGAGTATGGATAAGGATACATGGCAGAGAATTTCACATGCGCAACATGCTGTGAAATGAAAGACTAAAAGGACCACGGTCTTATGTGGAACTGGCTGACGACACGCAATTCTGAGGCGCCGCTGATGTGGCTCGCCCAGACGGGGGTTCAGATCCTGGCGCTGATGGTGGCGCTGCTGCTTTCGCTGGCCTTCATTCTTCTGGCGGACCGGAAAATCTGGGCCGCCGTGCAGATGCGCAAAGGGCCGAACGTCGTCGGCGCCTTCGGCCTTTTGCAGTCGTTCGCGGACTTTTTAAAATTCGTCCTGAAAGAGATCGTCGTGCCGGCGGGGGCGGACAAGGCGGTGTTCCTGATCGCGCCGCTGTTGACGTTCGTACTCGCCTTTATCTCCTGGGCTGTTATTCCTGTGGCGCCGGGCTGGGTGGTGGCGGACCTGAACGTCGGCATTCTCTACCTCTTCGCGATCTCCTCTCTCGGCGTTTACGGCGTCATCATGGGCGGCTGGGCGTCGAACTCGAAATATCCGTTTCTCGGGAGTTTGCGGTCGGCGGCGCAGATGGTTTCCTACGAGGTCGCCATCGGCTTCATCATCATCACGGTTTTACTGCTGGTGGGCTCCCTCAACATCACGGACATTGTGATGAGCCAGGACAAGGCCGGCGGGATATTCGGCTGGCATTTCATTCCGCTGTTCCCGATGTTCGTCATGTTCTTCATTTCGGCCCTGGCGGAGACCAACCGGCCGCCTTTCGATTTGCCGGAAGCTGAATCGGAACTGGTGGCGGGCTACCAGGTGGAGTATTCCTCGACGCCCTATCTCCTGTTCATGATCGGCGAGTATCTCAATATCGTCTTGATGTGCGCCATGACGACCATCCTGTTCCTCGGCGGGTGGCTGTCGCCGATCGACATTCCTATTCTCAATCAAATCCCGCTGTTCTGGTTTGGTATAAAGGTTATCGCCGTGTTCTTCATGTTCGCCATGGTGAAGGCGATGGTGCCGCGATACCGCTACGACCAGTTGATGCGCATCGGCTGGAAGATTTTCCTTCCCGCGTCCCTGGCCTATGTCATGATCGTGGCCGCGGTCCTGGTGGCGTTTCCGGACGTCGCGGCCTGGTTCCAGTCCTGGAAGGAGGCGGTGTAGTGTCCCGTATCGCCCAGGCCGTTCGCGGCGCGCTTTTGCTGGATTTCGCATCGGCTTTCGGCCTTGCCATGAAGTATTTCTTCAGGCCGAAGGCGACGGTGAATTATCCCTTTGAAAAGGGGCCTTTGTCTCCCCGGTTTCGCGGCGAGCACGCCCTGCGCCGGTATCCGAACGGCGAGGAGCGGTGCATCGCCTGCAAGCTGTGCGAGGCGATCTGCCCCGCCCAGGCGATCACCATTGAGGCGGAGCCGCGGGACGACGGCTCCCGCCGGACGACCCGCTACGACATCGATATGACGAAATGCATCTATTGCGGCATGTGCCAGGAGGCGTGCCCCGTGGACGCTATCGTCGAAGGCCCCAATTTCGAGTTCGCCACCGAGACCCGGGAGGAGCTGTTCTATGACAAGGACCGGCTTCTGGCCAATGGCGACCGGTGGGAGCGGGAGATTGCGAAAAATCTGGAACTGGACGCGCCCTATCGGTAAAACAGCGCGACTCATAGAAAGTTATGGGCGTTCGCGCCCTCGTCAGAGGCTGAGCCATCCGGCGCAGCGGTAAGAGCAAGAGAAGAAAAGCGTACGCCTTTAGGGGCTTGTCCGGCGTTGTTCTCCCTCAACAGGAGCACTGGCTTCGCCGCTTGCGACCCCATAAGCCCTGCGCAAAAACGCGATAGGTCGATGCTGCAAACGATCGCCTTTTACATCTTCGCGACCCTGGCTGTCGCATCGGCCTTTCTGGTGATCTCGGCGCGCAATCCCGTTCATTCCGTTCTGTTTCTCATTCTCACTTTCATAACCTCCGCCTGCCTCTTCGTTCTGATCGGGGCGGAGTATCTGGCGATGCTGCTGATTGTCGTTTATGTGGGCGCGGTGGCGGTTTTGTTTCTGTTCGTCGTGATGATGCTCGACATCGACTTTGTGGAGCTGCGCCAGGGGTTTTTGCAGTATCTGCCCGTGGGCGCCGTGGTGGCGCTCATCGTCCTGGCGGAGCTTATTCTTGTCGTCGGCGTTTGGGTGTTTCCTGACGACGCTGTGACAGCCAGGGCCCAACCGACCCCGCCGGCGGAGGTTCTGTCAAACGCCGAGGCCCTCGGGCGGGTCCTCTATACGGATTACGTTCACCTCTTCCAGATTTCAGGCATGATCCTGCTCGTCGCCATGGTCGGCGCCATCGTTTTGACGCTGACGAAGCGTGAAGACGTCAAGCGCCAGGATGTGGGCGACCAGGTCGGCCGCAAACGGTACGAGGGGGTCGAACTGGTCGACGTCAAGCCTGGACAGGGGATTTAGGGCGATGATTTCGTTTTCTCAAACGCGCGGCGCTGCTTTTCCTCCCCTGCTAGCGGGGGAGGTGTCGAGCGTGAGCGAGACGGAGGGGGCCGCGCCGTTCCCCCAAAACGCAAACCTTTTGATATGTGAAAGCGCCGCTGCCCCCTTCGGCCCTTCGGGCCACTTCCCCCGCAAGCGGGGGAAGGATACGCCTCTGATCTTGCGGAGAGGGCGTTCTAATGGTTGAGATCGGTCTTGGCCATTACCTCACCGTAGCGGCGATCCTGTTCACGATCGGCGTGTTCGGCATCTTCATTAACCGGAAGAACGTCATTGTGATTTTGATGTCGATCGAACTGATGCTGCTCGCCGTCAACATCAATCTTGTCGCGTTCTCCGTGTTCCTTCAGGATCTTGTGGGCCAGGTGTTCGCCATGCTGGTGCTGACCGTCGCGGCGGCGGAAGCCGCCGTGGGGCTCGCCATTCTCGTCACGTACTTCCGCAACCGCGGCGACATCGCCGTGGAAGACATTAATTTGATGAAGAATTAGGAATCATGCGGAGCGCACTCATGACACCCGTCATCCCGGACGCCGGTTTGCTCCAAAGCCGTCAGGCTTTGGCCGGCAAAGCGAGTGATCCGGGATTTGTCTGCGGAATATTCGAATGTGCGGCGTCCGGGATGACGGGTGCGGCGAGACTTAATGAAATGGGCGGATAACCGGATGTACACGCTCATCGTTCTTCTGCCCCTGCTGGGCGCCATCCTCGCCATGCCCGTCGGCAAGGCCATGGGCGCGCGGGCGACGGAGGCGCTGACCACGTCTTTTCTCTGGCTTGCGGCCATCCTGTCCTGGATCGCCTTCTTGCAGGTGGGCTTCAACCACCAGGATCTCCCTCCTGTCGTCATCGCGAAATGGTTCGCCTCGGGAACGTTCGAGGCGGACTGGTCCATTCGCCGCGACACGCTCACCGTCGTCATGCTGGTGGTGGTGAACACGGTGTCCGCCATCGTCCATACCTATTCCATCGGCTACATGCACGATGATCCGCACCGATCAAGATTCTTCGCCTATCTGTCTTTGTTCACCTTCGCTATGCTGATGCTGGTGACGGCGGACAATTTCATGCAGCTGTTCTTCGGCTGGGAGGGGGTCGGCCTCGCCTCCTATCTTTTGATCGGGTTCTGGTTCAAGAAAAACTCCGCCAACGGCGCGGCCATGAAGGCCTTCATTGTCAACCGCGTCGGAGACTTCGGCTTCGCGCTCGGGATCATGGGCGTCTACCTCGCCTTCGGCTCCGTGGAGTTCGACGTCGTGTTCGCGCAAGTTCCGGAGATGGCCGGAAAGACGTGGTCGTTTATTGGCATGGAGCTTGACATCGTCACCACGCTGGCGGTGCTTCTGTTCATCGGCGCCATGGGCAAGTCGGCGCAGTTCCTTTTGCACACCTGGCTGCCGGACGCGATGGAGGGGCCGACGCCCGTCTCCGCCCTGATCCACGCCGCGACCATGGTGACGGCGGGCGTGTTCCTGGTCGTGCGCTGCGGCGTCTTTTTCGACAATGCACCCGCCGCCGCGGCGCTCGTCACCTATGTCGGCGCGATCACAGCGTTTTTCGCCGCCTCCGTCGGGCTGTTGCAGGACGACATCAAGAAAGTCATCGCCTACTCCACATGCTCCCAACTCGGTTACATGTTCGTCGCCGCCGGCGTCGGGGCCTACGATGCGGCGATGTTTCATCTTTACACCCACGCGTTTTTCAAGGCGCTGTTGTTCCTGGGCGCGGGGGCTGTCATTCACGGCATGCACCATGAGCAGGACATGAAGAAAATGGGCGGGATCGCGCAGATGCTGCCGCTCACCTACATTTTCATGCTGATCGGCACGGTGGCGATCACCGGCGTCGGTATTCCGGGCGTCCATATCGGCACGGCGGGCTTTATCTCCAAAGACGCCATTATCGAGCGCGCTTTCGCCGCGGGGGCGGACGGCGCCGCCGGGGCCATGTTCGCGTTCTGGCTCACCGTCATCGCGGCGGTGTTTACGAGTTTTTACTCCTGGCGCCTCATATTCCTCACCTTCCATGGTCGTCCACGGGCGCCGGAAAGCGTCATGCGGGACGCCCATGACGCGCCGCCGGTGATGTCTTTGCCTCTCTGGCCGCTGGCCATTGGCGCGATTTTCGCCGGGATGGTGTTTTATTCGCCCTTCATCGGCTATGACAAAGCCAAATTCTGGAACGGGTCGATCTCAAACATTGCAGCGTATGAGGACAAGACAACCGCTTCGGATGTTTTGAACGCGGCGGAGGCCGCGCGCCTCGCCGCTGAGACCTCAAGCGGTGAAGAGGCCGCCGCCGCGTCTGGCCTTCAAGATGAGGAGCATCATGGCGATGGTGCACCTGGTGCGGAAGCCGGCGTCGACACCCCTGGTGAGACGACCTCTGACGAGACGACCCACAGCGGGGCGCCCCATGCCGAAGACGAAGACGGTCATGGTGAAGCAGCCCATGGCGATAACCATGGCGGCGGACACCATGTGCCGACCTGGGTGCTGTTTGCGCCCCTTGTCGCAATGCTGGTCGGCTTGTTTTTCGCAATCACTTACTATTGGCGCGATGCGCCGCGGCCCGGCGCCTTGAGGCCCGGCGGCCTTATTCACGATTTTCTGAAGAACAAATGGTATGTGGACGAAGTTTACGATGTATTGTTCGTAAAACCGGCCCAGGCCCTCGGCCGGCTCCTGTGGAAAGGCGGGGACGGTTTCATTATTGACAGGTTCGGCCCCAACGGCGTCGCCGCAGCGGTGATCTCCGGCGCCAAACGGATTGTAAAAATTCAGTCGGGCTATCTCTACCACTACGCCTTCGTGATGATCGTCGGCATCGCAATCCTTGTAACCTTGGCGCTTGTGCGGGCGGGGGGGCAGTAATGGAAAACTTCGCCGACGCCCGTATTTTGAGCCTGATCACGTTTTTGCCCACTGTCGGCGCGCTGTTCATTTTGGTGCAAAGGGCGCTGTCCCGCGGCGGGGAGGCGGAGGAGGCGCGCATTGCGCAAGGGGCGAAGCTGACGGCTCTGTGGACGACGGCGTTCACCTTCGTCATCTCGCTGATCCTGCCAGTGAATTTCGATCCTGGCACAGCGGACTTTCAGTTTACCGAGCAAGCGCGCTGGCTTGGCGGCGGAATAAACTACGCCATGGGCGTCGACGGCATATCGGTGCTGTTCATTCTGCTGACGACCTTCCTGATGCCGTTTTGCATTATCGCCAGCTGGACGTCGGTGAAAAAGCGCATCGCCGATTACATGATCGCGTTTTTGATCCTTGAGACGCTGATGATCGGCGTGTTCTGCTCCCTCGATCTGGTGCTGTTTTACCTCTTCTTCGAGGCGAGCCTCATACCGATGTTCCTCATCATCGGCGTGTGGGGCGGGGAGCGACGGGTCTATGCGGCGTTCAAGTTCTTCCTCTACACGCTGCTCGGTTCCGTCCTGATGCTGGTGGCGCTGATCTGGATGTATCTTTATTCCGGAACGGTTCTGCCCGACGGACCGACGACGGACATTCCCACGCTGCGCGATCAAGTAATGTTCCCCGGAGACGCCCAGACCTGGCTGTGGCTCGCCTTTTTCGCCTCGTTCGCGGTGAAAATGCCGATGTGGCCGGTACACACCTGGCTGCCCGACGCCCATGTGGAGGCGCCGACGGCGGGCTCCGTCGTTCTGGCGGCGATTTTGCTGAAAATGGGCGGCTACGGTTTTTTGCGGTTTTCCCTGCCGATGTTCCCGTTGGCCAGCGACTTCTTCGCGCCCATGGTGTTCACCTTGTCCGTGGTGGCGATCATTTACACCTCCCTCGTGGCGCTCGCCCAGGAGGATATGAAAAAGCTCATCGCCTATTCCTCCGTCGCCCATATGGGCTTTGTGACGATGGGGATTTTCACCGCCACTAAGCAGGGGATCGAGGGCGCCCTGTTCCAGATGATCTCCCACGGCCTTATCTCGGGCGCGTTGTTCCTGTGCGTGGGCGTCGTTTACGACCGCATCCATACGCGGGAAATCGCCGCCTATGGCGGGCTCGTCAACCGCATGCCGTACTATGCGTTCTTCTTCCTGTTTTTCACCATGGGCAATGTCGGCCTGCCGGGGACGAGCGGGTTCGTCGGCGAGTTTCTCACCATGACCGGCGCCTTCCAGGCGAACACTTATGTGGCGTTCTTCGCCGCCACCGGCGTCATCCTGTCGGCGGGGTACGCTTTGCTGCTCTATCGCCGGGTGATGTTCGGGGAGCTGACGAAGTCGAATCTGATGGACATCTCCGATCTCGACAGCCGGGAGGTCCTTTTGTTGGCGCCGCTGATGGCCGGCGCGTTGTTCCTGGGTTTTTATCCGGCCCCGACCTTGGGCGTGTTCGACGCGTCGGTGGACTATCTCATTCAGAATTACGAAGCCGCTCTGGCGGCGGGGCGGTAGCTTGATGATGCGGTTGAATTTTCCCCGATATGCGCCTTGTTCCCTGATTGTCATCCTGAAAGCCGCGCAGTGGCTATTCAGGATCCAGGGGCAGAAGGAAAGGTTTTCGCGAGCCGCCCCTGGATCCCAAATCCGCGCCGGACGGACGTCCGGCTTGTTTGGGATGACGTTCGCGCCGCGGGGCGATGTCGGGGCCAGTCTTTGCTTTGAAAAAGAGGCGAACGCCACATGACCCTCTCGCAAAGCCTCATCCATGCGGCGCCTGAGATTTCGATGGCGGTGGGCGCTATGGCGCTTTTGATGTTCGGCGTGTTCCGGGGGGAGGGGTCTGGGCCCGCTGTGTCCCGGGCGTCGGTGGCGCTTTTGATCTTTGCGGCGTTTCTCGTGGCCGTTGGCGCGCCGACAGAGCGCCTTTTGTTGTTCGGCGGCGGTTTCGTCGTCGATGCGTTCTCCACGTTCTGCAAGGTGGTGATCCTTTTGGGGGCCGCCACGGCGGTTTTGATGTCGGAGCGGTTTTTAACCCTGGAGAAGCTTCTAAAGTTCGAATACCCCATACTCATTGTTATCGCGACGTTGGGCATGATGCTGATGGTGTCGTCCAACGATCTCATTTCGCTCTATATGGGCGTTGAGTTGCAAAGCCTGTCCCTCTATGTCCTCGCCGCCTTCAACCGGGACAGCGCCCGGGCCACCGAGGCGGGCTTGAAGTATTTCGTCCTTGGCGCTCTGTCGTCCGGCCTTTTGCTTTACGGCGCCTCTCTCATCTACGGGTTCACCGGCGCGACGACGTTTGACGGCATCGCCGCGGTGGCCGCCAGCGAGGGGGCGAGCCCCGGCCTTGTGTTCGGCATCGTGTTCCTTATCTCCGGGCTCGCCTTTAAAGTCTCCGCCGCGCCGTTCCACATGTGGACCCCGGACGTTTACGAGGGCGCCCCGACGCCGGTGACGGCCCTGTTCGCCGCCGCCCCGAAGCTCGCCGGCATGGCGCTGTTCGTACGGGCGATGGTCGGGCCGTTTTCCGAGGTGACGGAGGAATGGCGGCAGGTTCTGGTTCTGATTTCCCTGGCGTCCATGGTGATCGGCGCGTTTTCTGCGATCGCCCAAACCAACATCAAGCGGCTGATGGCGTATTCGTCGATCAGCCATATGGGATACGCCCTGGTCGGACTTGCGGCGGGGACGGAGCTTGGGGTGCGGGCGGTGCTGATCTACATGACGATCTATGTCATCACGACGATCGGCGCGTTCGCCTGCATCCTGTCGATGCGCCGCGTTGAAGGCATGTCCGAACAAATCGCCGACCTGTCGGGTCTGTCCCGGACCCGGCCAATGATGGCGACGATGCTCACGGTGTTGCTGATCTCGTTGGCGGGCGTGCCGCCGGCGGCGGGGTTCTTCGGCAAGTTTTACGTCTTCACGGCGGCGCTGGACGCCGGCCTCCTTTGGCTCGCCATCGTCGGCGTTCTTACAAGCGTCGTCGGCGCCTATTATTATCTCAGGATCATCAAAATCATGTGGTTCGACGAACCGGCGCCGGCGTTTGACAAGAATGTCGGGTTCACCGTTGGCGCGGCGGCCGGCGTCGCAGCGATCTTGAATTTCCCGGTCCTTGTCGTCGCTATTGCGCCGCTGAAGACTGCGGCCGGCGCGGCGGCGGCGGCGTTGTTTTAAATGTTGAAGGACCTGGATGCGCTCGGCCTGGAGTTCAGCCTTGCGGCCTCATCAGGCGGTTTGTGTGTGTGCGGTTCGCCGTCCGGAAATGCGCAAAACAAAACGAAAGCCCTTTCGTACACGTCATCGAAGAGGACCGGCGCGGTAAGACGCTCTGATGATTTTTAAATCCCATGCCCCCTAAAACGCTTCCCTCAGGCGCCAAACTCATCGCCTATGATCGCATTGACAGCACCAGTGCGGAAGCAAAGCGCCTCGCCGCCGGGGGGGAGGCAGGGCCCGCCTGGGTGGTCGCCGCGTCCCAGGACGCCGGCTATGGCCGGCGCGGGCGCGCTTGGGCCTCCGCTATGGGGGATCTTGCGGCGACATGGTTCGGCCCCGCACCGACGTCGCCGGGGCTTTTGTCTTTTTCAGCTGCGCTCGCCGTCGCCGAAGCATTGGCCCCTTATGTCGAGGAAGGCGGCGTTCGTTTCAAATGGCCGAACGATGTGTTGTTGGACGGCGCCAAGGCCGTTGGAATTTTGCTGGAGTTGTTCGACGGGCCGACGGGTCGAATTTTAAGCGTGGGCGTCGGCGTCAATATCGTTTCCAGGCCGGCTTTGGACTATCCAACGGCGCGGGTTTTGGATCGTTTGCGCCGCGGCGTGGCACCGCCGCAGCCATTAGAGCTTTTAAAATCACTGGATGACGCCTTCGCACGCCAACGATCCTTGTTGGAGGAGGAAGGCTTCGCTCCAATCAAGGCCGCCTGGCTTGAACATGCTATTGGCCTTCATGGCCCCATCGTCGTACGGTTGCCGACGACGACGCTTGAAGGGACGTTTCAGGGCCTCGCCGACGACGGCGCCTTGTTGCTGCAAGGTCCGGACGGAGACGTGAAACCGATCCCGGCGGGCGACGTTTATTTCGAAGAAAAGCAACAATAGAGACGCGCATGCTCCTCGCCATTGACGCCGGCAACACAAACACCGTTTTCGCCCTCTTCGACAAGGAAGGTCTGCGCGCCCAATGGCGGGCGTCCGCTTCCACCCAGCGCACAGCCGACGAGCACGCGGTATGGCTGAACCAGCTGATGGGGTTGAAAGGGTTCTCCCTCGCCGACGTGAAGTCCTGCATTATATCATCGGTCGTGCCGAACTCGCTTTTTCATTTCCGCAATCTCGCCCGTCGCTATTTCAAGACCGAGCCTGTGATCGTCGACAACGCCGGCGCGCCGGGGGTCGAGGTGCGCATCGACAAGCCCGTCGAGGTCGGCGCCGACCGTCTCGTCAACTCGATTGGCGCCTATACGTCCTATGGCGGGCCGCTGATTGTTGTCGACAGCGGCACGGCGACCACCTTCGACATTGTCGGGGATGACGGCGCGTTTGAAGGCGGGGTCATCTCTCCGGGCATTAACCTGTCGATGCAGGCCCTCCACGACGCTGCGGCGAAATTGCCGCGCATCGCGATCGAACGGCCGGAGCGCATCATCGGCAAGGGCACCGTGGTCGCCATGAAATCCGGCATTTTTTGGGGCTATATCGGCCTCATTGAGGGATTGATCGATCGCATTAAACACGAATATGGCAAGCCTATGAAAGTGGTGGCCACAGGCGGCGTGTCGTCCCTTTTCGATGGCGCGACGGATAAGATCGACGTGTTCGATCCTGACCTGACCATCCGCGGGCTTTTGGAAATATACAAACGCATGCGTCCCGGCGACGACAGCGTGGCTGAGAAAGTTTAACTCAAAATATGGCGTCATCGGACGAGTTGGTGTTTTTGCCGCTGGGCGGCTCTAATGAAATCGGCATGAATATGAACCTCTACGGCTTCGGGCCGGAGGAGGATCGGCAGTGGATCATGGTCGACTGCGGCGTCACCTTCGGGGATGAGACGACGCCGGGCGTCGATCTCATCTGCGCGGACCCGGATTATATCGTTAGCGAAAAGGCGGATATTCTCGCGCTTATCCTCACCCACGCCCATGAAGATCATATCGGCGCCGTCGCCCTTTTGTGGCCGCAGTTTCGCTGCCCGGTTTACGCTACGGCGTTCACTGCGGCGATGGTGCGGCGGAAGTTCGAAGAGGCGGGCGTCCCGAACCCGCCATTGCATGTGGTGGAGCTTGGCGCACGCCTCACGTTCGGACCGTTTGACATCGAATATGTCACGCTCACTCACTCGATCCCCGAGCCCAACGGCCTCGCCATCCGCACGCCTTTGGGGCTCGTTTTTCACACAGGCGACTGGAAAATCGATCCGAACCCCACCTTGGGCGAGGAGACCGATGTCAAACGCCTGACGGAGCTTGGCGAGGAGGGGGTTCTCGCCATGGTCTGCGACTCAACGAACGTATTCTCCGCCGGGGAGGCCGGCTCGGAGCTTGCGGTGCGGGACTCGCTCACCGATCTGATCGGCGCGCAAAAGGGCCGCGTGGCGGTCACCACTTTCGCCTCTAACCTCGCCCGGGTGTTGAGCGTTTGCAAAGCCGCCGCTTGCTATGACCGCAGCGTCTGTCTCCTCGGCCGGTCGATGCTGCGCGTTGTGGAGATCGCCCGGGATGTCGGCTTGCTGCCGAAAGATGCGCGGTTCATCGGTCCGGAAGACGCCGGCTATCTGCCGAAGGATAAAGTGCTTTACCTGTGCACCGGCAGCCAGGGGGAGCCCCGGGCGGCGCTGTCCCGTATCGCCCGGGACGACCATCGGGACCTCGCCCTGTCCGAGGGGGATACCGTGATTTTCTCCTCCCGCATCATTCCGGGCAACGAGCGTTCGATCTTCAACCTGCAGAATCAGCTTGTGGAGCTTGGCGTTAAGGTGATCACCGAGAAGGATCATTTCATCCATGTTTCCGGCCATCCCTGTCGCGATGAGCTGAAGCGCATGTATGGCTGGGTGCGGCCGAAAATCTCCGTGCCCGTCCATGGCGAGACGCGGCACATCAATGAGCACGCTGCATACGCCCTGGAACTCGGCGTTCCCGACGTCATCGAGCCTGCCAACGGAACCATGATCCGCCTCGCCCCCGACGGACCTGAAATCATTGATGAGGTTCCGGCGGGTCGCCTGTTCCTCGACGGAAGGGTGCTGACGCCGGAAGGCGATGCGGCGATGCGGATGCGAAAGCGGCTGGCCTATGGCGGCTGCGTGGCGCTTGCCGTCGTGCTCGACGAGAAAAATCGCCTCGCCACGCCGGTGTCCGCCGAACTGTTGGGCCTGCCGGCGGCTCTCGATCAGGACGGCGGTCGTCTGACTGTGCTGATTGAGGAGGAGGTGGAGGCGGCTCTGGATCGGGCGCGGCGTAAGGATCTCGATGATGCATCGGCGGATATGATCGCCCGTCGTGCGGCGCGGGGCGTCGTCGCACGCGCCTGGGGCAAAAAGCCCGAGGCGTTGGTGTCTATTGTTAGGATATAAGAGGACCCATGAATTGGACCGGCGGCATTGTTGTTTATGTCATCATCTGGTGGTGCGTATTTTTCGCAATGCTGCCAATCGGGGTGAAGGGTGTCTGGGAGGGGGACGCTGACGGCGAGGCCGACGGCGTTGAACCCGGCGCGCCGCAAAAGCCTGAAGTGTTGAAAAAGATGTGGTGGACCACGGCGGCGTCTGCGGTTTTATGGATTATTGTTTATATTGTTATCGAGGCCGGCCTACTCGGCTAAGTCGCGTTGCGCGTGACGCGGATCAGACGCAGGTCGTCTCACGCGCTCAAAATAAGCTTATAGAGCCGGTTGTCCACTCATGATGAAGCGAACAGCTCTAGGTGTTTAGTCCCGGGAAGTGATGGAATCACTTTATGCAGTGATCCCTCATGGAGGAAGGCCCAATGGGACAGGTTTTACACGAGTGCGCCACGACCACGCACGCGGTCCGAAAAGCAATACAGCGATCGCAAGCTT
>JBCDBL010000048.1:0-27673 GCA_039183635.1 Pseudomonadota bacterium | reverse complement strand
TCCTCCGGGCCGCCCTTGGCGCAGAGCGCCCCGCCCGTGGCGGTCGCCGCCGCCTCCGCCGTCCATAAAATCTCTTTGGTCATGCCGTCTCTCCCAAGTTGCGCCCCGCATCGTCCCCGTTCGCCGCCAAGGCGTCCCGCGCCACGGCCGCATCGTCAAAGGGCAGCGTTTCGGTCCCCACCGTCTGCCCCGTCTCATGGCCCTTGCCGGCGATGATCAGCACATCCCCGGTTTCAAGCCCGTCGACGGCGGCGAAAATCGCCGCCCGCCGATCCCCAATATCGATCGCCTGGGGACACCCCTCCCGCACCGCGCGGCGGATGGCGCCTGCATCTTCGCTGCGGGGGTTGTCGTCGGTCAGGATCGCAACGTCGGCGCCCTTGGCCGCCGCCGCGCCCATCAGGGGGCGTTTGGTTTTGTCCCGGTCGCCGCCGGCGCCGAACACCACATGGACGCGCCCCGCCGCATGGGGCCGGACGGCGGCGAGCACCGTCGCGAGCGCATCGGGGGTGTGCGCATAATCCACATAGGTCGCCCCGCCCGATTTGGCGGTTCCGACAAACTCCATGCGCCCCGGAACGCCCCTTAACTGCGGCAAGGCGGTGAGCGCGAGGGCCGCATCCTCCCCCGCCGCCACGACGAGGCCGAGAGCGGCGGCGGCGTTCGAGGCCTGGAACGCGCCGACCAAAGGCAGGCCGAGTTTCGCCTCCTGTCCGAAGGCGGACAAAGACACGTTCAGCCCCGACGGCGTCGGTGCGACATCGACAAGGCGGATATCCTCGCCGTCCCGGCCGACGGTCATGACCTTGCGCCCTGCGGCCCGGGACGCCTCCGCCATCCGCGCGCCATAGGCGCCGTCGACGTCGATCACCGCCGTTCCGGCTTCGGGCAGAACCTCCGTAAACAAACGGGCCTTGGCGGCGAAATAGTCGTCAAAGTCTTTGTGGTAGTCGAGGTGGTCCTGGCTGATGTTCGTAAACGCCGCCGCTGTGAGGCGCACCCCGTCCGCCCTGTGCTGGGCGAGGCCGTGGCTGGAGGCCTCCAGCGCCACGTGGGTCGTTCCCGCCGCCGCCATTTCGGCAAGGATATCGTGAAGCTCCACAGGCTCCGGCGTTGTGTGAGTTTGGGCGCGGGCGTACCCCTCCGCCTCCGCCCCGATGGTGCCGAGGCTGCCGGCCTTGCGGCCGCAGGCCCGCCAGAGCTGAGCGACAAACCGGGCGACGGAGGTTTTGCCGTTGGTGCCGGTGACGGCGACAGCGGTCTCGGGCTGGGCGCCGTAAAATCTCGCCGCCGCCAGGGCGAGGGCCCGGCGTGGGTTTTCATCGTGGACGAGAGGTACGGACGCCTCAACGCCCGGCGCGGCGAGAATAGCGGCGGCGCCCGCCGCCTCCGCCTGCGGAATAAACCGCGCGCCGTCGGCGTTGACGCCGGCGAGCGCCGCGAACAAAAATCCGGGCCTCACCGCCCGACTGTCGGCGGTCAGGCCCTTGATCTCGGGATCGGCGCCCGCCACGGGCCGGCCTATGAGATCCGACAGCTTCATTGCAGCCGCCCTTCGTCGACATAGGCCGTTTCAATGGCGCCAGCGCGCTCTCCCATGCGGCGTTCAAACTCAAAAGGCGTCATCACGTCATGTTGGGTCCGTACACCGAACATAGGGCCAAGGCGTTCGATCACCCGCCCGACCATAGGCGCGGCGGTCCAACCGGCCGTAGCGTAGCCGTGAGTTTCGGAAATCCCCTTCGGTTCATCGAGGGACGCCAGGATGAGATACTCCGGCGCATCGCCAGGAAAAACGCCTACGAATGATGAGATCAGACGCTTGCGGTCATACCCCCCCGCTGCGGCCTTTTCCGCCGTCGCGGTCTTGCCACCGACACGGTACCCTTCTACATCGGCCGCGCCGCCAGTGCCCTCGATCACCACAAGGCGCATCAGGCCGCGCACCTTGGCGCTGGTCTCTTCGCTGATGACGCGGCGGGCGGTGCGGGGCGCGCCTTTGACAAAGGACGGCGTCACATACGCTCCGCCGTTCACCATGGCGGCCATCCCGGCGGCCAGATGCAGCGGCGTCACCGCGACGCCGTGGCCATAGGCGGCGGTGGCCGTGTTGATGTCGCGCCAGGGCGACGGCGCCAGGGGCCGGCCACGCTCGGGAAAATCCATATCGATGCGGGCGAACAGATTCAATTTATCTAAAAAGTCCTTATGCTGTGCGGTCCCAATATCGAGAGCCATCATGGCCGAACCTATGTTCGAGGAATGCATAAAGACCTCGGGAACCGTTAAAATCCGGTTTTGGGCATGAAAATCCCGAATGGTGTGGCGCGCAATTTTCAAAGGCTTTCGCGCGTCATAAACATCGTCCATCTTCGCCGCGCCAGTCTCCAGCGCCGCCGCGACGGTGAACGCTTTAAACGCGGAACCCAGCTCATAAACATCAAATGTGGCGCGGTTGCGACGGTGCGCCGGGGGATAGGCGCCGGCGTCGTTGGGATCGAAATCCGGCACATTGGCAAGCGCCAACACCTCGCCCGTGTGCACATCCAGCACAACGCCCCAGGCGGCTTTGGCGGAGAACTTCTCGAAGCCGTAGGCAAGCTCCTCCTCTAAAATCCTCTGGGCGCGTATATCTACGGTAGAGACAAGCGCCGCGCCGCCGTCTATAGCGGGAATATCGTCCAGCAAGCGCTCCAGCCCCATGCGGCCGCGCCCGTCCATATCCACATGGCCGATGACATGGGCGCCGAGACTTTCGCGGGGATACACCCGCCGCGTCTCCTCTATGAAGTTCACCCCCGGCAGGCCAAGCCCAAAAATTTCAGCTCTTATTTTCGGCTCCACAGCGCGGGCAATGGGCACGTTGCGTCCGGCTTGAAGCCGTTTGACCAGATACTCCGCATCGAGATCCGGCAGAACGGTTTTCAAGGCCGCTGCGGTCTCCGCCGCGTCCCACACGACACGGCCGTCCACCTCCACAGTCTCCACCGGCAGGTTCGTCGCCAAAAGCTCGCCGTTGCGGTCAACAATCTCGGCGCGTAGAGCGGGCGCGCCCGTCGCCTGCGATGCATCGCCTTCGACAGCGGCGGCGTGCGCGGCCGGCGCCGCGCCGCTGAGAGAGACCGCCGTAAGGCGCACGGCCACCACGCCATAGGCGATAGCAAACAACAATCCGCATACGACAATACGCTTGCGACCATCCTCCGCCGCCCGGCGTCGCCCGCCGTCAATGCGCATGTCGGCCTCAGCCTGCTCAGGCCGCGGGCCTTCGGAAATGACATAGGCTGTCGGCTGGGGGCGCCGAGGTTTTTTTTTGTCGGAACCGCGCTTTAATAACCCGAACATGGCCTACTGCGCCTCCCAAGCATCCTGGGCGACGGCGCGCACCACGTACTCTTCCAAAAACGCCGCCATAGGGTCAGTCTCGACCAGCGCCTGTCCTCCTGCGTCAGCATCGGCGTTTGCCGTCAGACTTTGCAGCGCCGCCTCCAGAGAGAGCACCTGCGATGGCGTCGCCGGCCTCAACTGCGACCCCTTCGTTGCTTTTTTAGCGGCGACGGCCGCAGCGAGGCGCGAGGGCGATTCAAGGTGGGCGATCTCCGCGCGCAAGGTGCGGATGTCCGCTTCCGCACGATCAATGGCGCGCTCAGCCGAGGCAATGTCATCGGCCCGCGCCTTTACAGCATTTTCCGTCTGGTATCGTCCGTAGACGGCGACAGCGAGCACGAGAACAGCGATGAGGGTTGCAAGGCGGATCATGACGCGTCTCTCCTCAACAACAGCCCCGGCGACACAGCGAGAACCGGCGCGCCAAGCGCCCTGAAATCCATCTCGTCCGCCGGAATCGGCGCGTCAGTGCGAACCGCGGCGCGCAACTTCGCCGACCGGGCCCGGGGATTGTCTCCGACCTCCGCGCTGGAAGGGGCGACAGCCTTGTCCATCAGCAAACGGAACGGCGCTGCGGCTGCAGCCGCAGCGGGCGGCGCATGACGGGACGGGTTCGCAACGCGCCCCGCCCGTGCGTTCAAAAACCGCTTCACAATCCTGTCTTCCATAGAATGAAAGGTCACGACCACCAAACGCCCCGCCGTTTGCAACAAACATTCAGCAGCGAGAAGGCCGCGCTGCAGCTCCCCGATCTCATCGTTGAGGAAAATGCGCAACGCCTGGAATGCTCTGGTGGCGGGGTGAATTTTCTCCTGACCGCGCCCGCCGACGGCGCCCTCGATAATTTCGGCAAGACGGCCCGTCGTATCTATCGGCGCCTCGGCCCGGGCGCTGACAATCGCCCGTGCGATGCGCCGCGCTTTTTTATCTTCTCCGTAAACAGATATAATCATCGAAAGATCGTCTTCGACGGCTTCGTTCACGAGCTCCGCCGCCGTCATACCCGCAGCGCCCATGCGCATGTCGAGCGGGCCGTCCTGTTGGAACGAAAAGCCCCGCACGCCTTCGTCGATTTGCATTGAAGAGACGCCGAGATCAAATACGACGCCGTCGACGCTTTCAATTCCGGCGACCGCTAAGGCCTCCGCCATGGCGCCGAAAGGCGTGTGTATAATACGCAGTCGCCCGCCATAGCCTTTCGCCCACTCCCGGCCCGACGCCACAGCCGTCGGGTCCCGGTCGAGGCCAATCACGGCGGCATTGGCCGCGCCCAAGATAGACCGGGAATACCCGCCGGCGCCGAAGGTGGCGTCCACATAGACGCCGTTGTTCATGGGCGCGAGGGCGTGGACCGCTTCTTCCAGCAAAACAGGAATATGACGTGGACCACTCATTCCGCCGCCTCCCGCCCATTGCCACGGGCGTGGGGGCTGTCGAGCAGCTCCCGCAATTCGCGCGCCTTGTCCCGGGCTGCGGCGCGCTTGTCGGCGTAAACCTCCGGCGCCCAGATCTGGAACCGCCGGCCGCGCCCCACAAAGGTCGCCTGGCCGTTCAATGTGGCGTGGTCCAAAAACTCCGCCGGCAGCGTGACGCGCCCGTCGGCGTCGAAGTTAAGCTCCCGCGCCTCACCCAGGACGGCGATTTCGAACGCCTCGCGCTCCTCGCCATAAAGCTTCAACCGGTCGAGAGCCGCCTCCACATCATCAAGAAGATCCCGCCCGCCGCCTTCCAAAGCCGCATCGGTGAACGCGGGATAAAGCGACACGCCGTTGAAGCCGCCGGGACCGGCAGCCGCCGCACGGAATCCCGCCGGCACAGAGACGCGGCCCTTGGCGTCAATCTTGTTCGTAAATGTCCCGACAAACCGCGGCATTCCGCTTCCATCCCGCCCAAATGGCTTCCGCCCGATCCCATCCCCCACGCTCGCGGCGACACAGGGCCGGCGCTGCAGCAGCATCCGGGCGCAAGTCGCCCTCACATGGTTTCATATGGGACATTATGGGATAGCACGCCAAAAACTTGCCGGTCAACGGGACTCACTCCTCTAAAGTACTGGATTCTTTGGCGAATAAGAACATATAAGGAACAAACGGGTCATGGGATGACATTTCGCGAGTTGCCCTAAGGCTTGCGGGACGTTAAGCAAACCAAAAGGCGCGCAAGCGCGAGTCGTCCCCACAACAAGGCCAGATTTCATGAAAGCGAAAGTGCATGTGACGCTGAAGCCCGGCGTCCTCGACCCCCAGGGCAAAGCTATCGAAAACGCCCTCCATGGGCTCGGCTTTGACGGCGTTGACGGCGTCCGCCAAGGCAAGGTTTTAGAGTTCGCCCTCACCGAGACAGACGAAGCCGCCGCCCGGGCGAAAGTGGACGAGATGTGTCAAAAACTCCTCGCCAACACGGTGATGGAAAATTACACCATTGAGCTTGAGGCGTAGAATGGTTGCTTTTTCCGTAAGCAAAGTGTTTGCCTTCAAAAGGGCGCCCCTCTTTTCCCTCCCCCGTTCACGGGGGAGGTGGGCCGCGCCAAAAGGCGCGGGTCGGAGGGGGCCAGACGCCCTGCTTCACTCTAAAGTCAATATGCGCGGAACCATCGCCACCCCCTCCGTCCGCTATGCGGACACCTCCCCCGCATACGGGGGAGGACAAGAAGGAGGCACATCATGAAATCCTGCGTCATTGTTTTCCCTGGCACGAACTCAGAGCGCGACGTCGCGGTGTCGCTTGAGGCCGCTTCTGGCGTAAAGCCGGACATGGTCTGGCACGCCGATACGGACTTGCCGGAAACGGACCTCATCGTGGTGCCAGGCGGGTTCGCCCATGGCGATTATTTGCGCGCCGGGGCCATGTCCGCCCGCTCCCATATTATGCAAGCCGTGGTCGACAAAGCCAAAGCGGGCACGCCGACGCTCGGCATCTGCAACGGCTTTCAGGTGCTGTGCGAGGCGGGCCTCCTCCCCGGGGCCTTGATGCGCAACGCCTCCTTGAATTTCGTGTGCAAGCCCGTCGACATGCGGGTGGAGGCCACCGACAGTCCGTTTACGAAGGGTTTTGAGGCCGGCGATTATGTCTCCTACGTCGCCTCCCACCATGACGGCAACTATTTCGCCGACGACGAAACCCTAAACCGCTTAGAAGGCGAAGGCCGTGTGGCGTTCCGCTATGTGGCGGGGGTGAACGGCGCGGCCCGGAACATCGCCGGCGTTTTAAACGAGACCGGCGCCATACTCGGCCTCATGCCCCACCCGGAACGCGCCACCGCCCCGCAAAACGCAGGCGATGACGGCACGCAGTTCTTTAAGGGGATTGTGGAGGCTTTGGGGTGAGCGTCGAGTTCGCACGGCGATTACGCGCCGAACAGACGGACGCTGAAGCGAAACTCTGGACGCGCTTACGCAACCGGCAATTGGGCGGCTGGAAATTTAAACGGCAAACGTCAAAAGGACCGTACATTGCTGATTTCTATTGTGCAAAAGCACGCCTCATTGTTGAACTTGACGGCGGCCAACATGGCGAAGATGCGAACTTCGCACATGACAAAAAACGAACAACATACCTGAATGAAAACGGCCAACGCGTGATCCGTTTTTGGAATAACGAAGTTACAGACAACCTGGATGGGGTACTCGAAACAATTCTGCACCATTTGGAAAAACCGCCCTTTCCGAACGACACGGACCATTCCCTCTCCCCGTCGGGGAGAGGGCTAGGGTGAGGGGGAGAGATTTTTGTGACACCCTCTGAACACCCTTCCCCCTCACCCGAAATTGCAAATGCAATTTCGACCTCTCCCCGAGGGGGAGAGGTGAAAACCCTGCAACCTTGGCGCCTCTCATGACCCAAATCACCCCCGACATCATCGCCGAACATGGCCTGTCCGAAACCGAGTACGGCCGCATCGTCAAACATCTCGACCGGGAGCCGAACCTTCTGGAGCTCGGTGTGTTCTCCGTGATGTGGTCGGAGCATTGTTCTTACAAATCCTCCCGCCGGCATTTGAAAAAACTGCCTACGGATGGTCCCCAGGTGATCCAGGGGCCGGGGGAGAATGCGGGCGTTGTGGATATTGGCGACGGCCAGGCCGTGGTGTTTAAAATGGAAAGCCACAACCACCCCTCCTTCATTGAGCCTTACCAAGGTGCGGCGACGGGCGTCGGCGGGATTATGCGGGATGTGTTTACGATGGGCGCGCGGCCCATTGCGAATATGAACGCGCTGCGCTTCGGCGCCCTCGACCATCCGAAGACGAAGCACCTTGTCTCCGGCGTTGTGGCCGGCATTGGCGGCTATGGCAATTGCATGGGCGTGCCCACCGTGGGCGGGGAGACGAATTTCCATGCAGGCTATAACGGCAATATTTTGGTGAACGCCATGTGCGTCGGCCTGGTGGAGGCGGACAAAATTTTCTACTCCGCCGCAAAAGGCGCGGGAAACCCTGTGGTCTATGTGGGTTCCAAAACCGGCCGGGACGGCATTCACGGCGCCACTATGGCGTCGGCCGAATTCGATGACGCGTCGGAGGAAAAACGCCCCACCGTGCAAGTGGGCGATCCGTTTACCGAGAAATTGCTGCTGGAAGCCTGTCTGGAGCTGATGGCCGGCGATACGATCATCGCCATTCAGGACATGGGCGCGGCGGGCCTCACCTCCTCCTCGGTCGAGATGGCCTCCAAAGGCGAGGTGGGGATTGAGCTCACCCTCGACCATGTGCCCCAACGCGAAGAGGGCATGACGCCATACGAAATGATGTTGTCGGAAAGCCAGGAACGCATGCTGATGGTTCTAAAGCCCGGCGCGGAAGCGGCGGCGAAAGCGATTTTCGACAAATGGGAGCTGGACTTCGCCGTGATCGGCAAAACCACCGACACGGGCCGCATGGTGCTCACCCATAAAGGCGAGACCGTGGCTGACATGCCGGTCCCACCGCTCGCCGACGACGCGCCCAACTATGACCGCCCCTTCGTGACGGGACCGAAGCCGGAGCCCCTCGCCGACCCAGAGGTCGTCATCCGCGAGGCGTTGATCACCCTGAAAGGCGACGATATTAAGACGGAGACGGACCGTTTCATCGCCGACAAAATTATGCCTCTCGAGACCGTGGACAGCGTCGGCTGGTCGTTCGAGAATGGTGAAGCGCAGGTTTATGTAAGGCTCATACCAGACGCGCCGCTCGATGGCGTGACCGCTCTCGCCGAAACGGCCGAGACCCACGAGGAAACCGTAAACCTCGCCAATGCGCCGGGGGGGGACACGCTGCTCACCGCTCTCGCCGAGTTGATGGAAAGCCCGGACCTGTGCGCCCGCCGCTGGATCTGGGAGCAATACGACCACACGGTTATGGGGGACACGGTGCAATACCCCGGCGGAGACGCCGGCGTCGTACGCGTCCACGGCTCTGACAAAGGCATCGCCATCTCCACCGACGTCACGCCCCGCTATTGCAAGGCCGACCCCCATGAGGGCGGCAAGCAGGCCGTGGCGGAGGTGTGGCGGAACTTGACCGCGACAGGCGCGACGCCGCTCGCCGTCACCGACTGCCTCAATTTCGGCAATCCGGAGCGGCCGGAGATTATGGCGCAGTTTGTGGGCTGCATCGAAGGCATGGCGGAGGCGTGCGCGGCGCTCTCATTCCCTGTCGTCTCCGGCAATGTGTCCCTCTACAACGAGACAAACGGCGAGGCCATTCCGCCCACCCCGGCGATCGGCGGCGTCGGCCTTCTTCCGCATATTGACAAGATGGGCCGCATGGCGACGGCGCGGGCGGGCGATGTGGTCCTCGCCCTCGGCGTCACCAAGGGCTGGCTCGGCCAGTCCCTTTACATGCGGGAGCTGTTTGGCCGCGAAGACGGCGCGCCGCCGCCGGTGGATCTTGAGAAAGAGAAAAAAGCCGGGGATTTCGTCCGGGAGTTGATCGGGGAAGGCAAAGTCGCCGCCGTCCACGACGTCTCCGACGGCGGCTTGCTCGTCGCCATCGCCGAAATGTGCCTCGCCGCCGGGCAAGGCGCCAAACTGGAGACCCCGGTCCAGGCCCGGGCCGCCGCCTTCTGGTTCGGGGAGGACCAGGGCCGCTACGTCCTGTCCGCCCCGGCGGAGGAGGCCGACAACCTCATCCTCAAAGCCTCCATGGCCGGCGTCCAGGCCTCAAAGCTTGGAACCTTCGGCGGGGAGGACATCGCCCTCGACGACGAGGCCCTGCCGGTTTTAGATTTACATGACCTATGGGACAGCGCCTTGCCCGCCTATATGTCCCCTGAAGAACAAGGAGCCCCCGCCATGGCCATGGACGCCGCCACAATCGAGCAAATGATCAAAGAGGCCCTCCCCGACGCCGAGGTCGAAATCATCGACCTTGCAGGCGACGGCGACCATTACAAAGCGCGGGTGGTCTCAAAAGCCTTTGAGGGCAAGACGCGCGTGCAGCAGCACCAGTTGGTGTACGCTGCTTTGAAGGGGAAAATGGGCGGGGAGTTGCATGCTCTGGCGCTGGAGACGGCGGCGTCTTGAGAAGTGTGCCGTAGGGTGCATGAAGCGGCAGCGCAATGCACCACAAGGGCTCACTCACTAAATTTGTAGACGATGGCAAATAGGGGCCAGCAGCTGGCATGTTCTCAAAAATATGGGCTTATTGGCATAAATTCGTCTATTGGGACAGAAGAGTTACGAAACATATCGTAGATTTCGTGTATCCTAGCGGACCTCACTTTCTTGAACACTTTTTTCTCATACTATTTTGGTCGAGCATAGCCACAAGTGCAGGACTAATTTTACTAGGAATTATGTTCGAATGGCCGATTTTTTCATGGCAAGATTTCTGGAAACAAGGTGATGCCAACAACTCAGAAGTAGCGCGAAATCTTTTCTTTGCATTGGCAGGATATGCTGGCTCATTATTCGGAATCTTCCAACTCTACAACACAGCCCGTCGCACACGAATAAATGAGCGTGACAGCCAGACAAAACTTGAAGAAGAACGGAATCAACGCTTTGCCACTTCCGCTGTATTATTATCACATGAAGATAATTCTGTCGCAATGGCGGGAATATACGCCCTTGAACGTCTCGCCACAGAGCAAGATGCAGGATACTCAAAAATTGTAACAGAGACCCTTGCAGCTTTTGTTCGAGATCATGCAGCCCTAACCCAGGAAGAATTAGAGATTAATCTTGATCGTGAAATTAATGCGCCTCAGCTAACCCCAGATTCAAGTCATGATTTAGAAATCTCACCATTAGCCCCCAAAATACAAGCGGCAGTAACGGCATTATCCAGAATTAGAAAGTCTGAAAACCTGTCAATATTGGAATGCGAATATATCGATTTAAGACGAACAAACCTTAACGGGCTCGAAGCTGACAACTTTGACTTACGTCGTTGGAACTTTGCATTCTCCAACCTCGAAAATGCTGATCTTTCCAACTCTAACTTACTAGAAGCACATTTCTATTCTGCAAATCTAAAAAAAGCTGATTTGAACCATTCAAACCTAGTAGGAGCAGACTTTTCTTTCTGCAAACTACACTATACCAATTTTAGCGCATCTAATATGAAATATACAGAACTAATGCACATCGATACAAAAAATACGCGCTTCGACAGGGCTGATATGTCAAACTCATATTGGTCAGAATCATGTCTAAGCGGTGCGACATTTAATTGTACGCTGCTCAACTCAGCAGACTTACATGAAGCTGAAGACTTAACTCAGCATCAACTCAATGATGCAGTTTGGTCTGAAGATTTACCCCCAAAATTACCATCAGAATATGAAGCTAGAGATTTCGACAAAAGTATCTTCTATAATGCACATACCAAAAAGAAACTGATACTGGAGATTTTTGATGAAGATGGTTTATACCAAGGCTATAGAGCAAAAATAATAAAGGATAAAAATGCGCCTTCGACATAGGTACACAGCGCTACGTTAAGCACAAAAAACATCCTTGCTCATTGCCCCCTCCTCCTCACTCCCCCCAATCAGTAATGCCTTCGCCGTAGGCGGGGTTCACCCCGCCGATTTTGGGCGCAAAAATTGTGGCTTACTGGCGGGGTAAACTCCGCCCTATTCCCCCGCTAAATCCGAAAACCGCTTCCCCACCACCTCGCGCACCACAGCGCCAATTTGCCGATACGCCGCGGCGCGGCCGGCGCTTTTGCGCCAGACGATGCCTATGGATCTTGAGATGGCGCGACCTTTCAAGGGTTTTGCGACGACCTCGCTGCGAGCGGAGATTTCCGAGCTTACATAGAGCGCCGGCAAAAACGCGACCCCCATGCCCATGCCGACCATGAGGCGCAACGCATCAAGGCTCGTCCCCTCATAGCCGCGCAACATGGTGAGCCCGAACTCGGTGCATAAATCGTTCACCTGGTCGTAAAGATGAAATTGCGGCGTCAACGACAAAACATCCAAGCCCGTCAACATCTCGGGGGTGACGGCGTCTGCGCGCGCCAGCTCATGGTCCGCGGCGACAACGAGATAGAGGGGCTCACGGAATAAATGATCGGTAACCAACTCGGAGCTGTGAACAGGCAGCTGGGCGAGAATGACGTCATGTTTGCCTTCGATCAACTCACGCTCCAAATACCGCGACGCGCTTTCGCGGATATAGAGCTTTAAGTCCGGATACTGGCGGTGTAAGCGCTTTACAGCGTGGGGCAGCAAATACGGGCCCAAAGTGGGTTTCGCCCCCAATCGGATCGTCCCGACCAGCCCGTCTTTGGCTTCGCTGGTGAAATCCATAAGGCCTTGCACGTCGTCGAGGATGCTGCGCGCCTTTACGACAACCTCGCGGCCCACAGGCGTTAAAGCAACCCCGGACCGGCTGCGCTCAACAAGCTGAACCCCCAAAGCCTCTTCTAGATTCTGGATCTGCACCGATAGGGAGGGTTGCGTGATCGCGCATCGTTCCGCAGCGCGGCGAAAATGCTTTGTCTCCTCCACCGCCAAGAGATACTGCATCTGCTTCAGACTGATCGACGCGCCATCCATATTCTCCCCCTTCTCCAGGCTGTTAGCCGCCCTATTCTCAGAAACATCGCCGCCGCCGGGGCGCGAGGCCTCCTGAAGACGGCGACGTAACCCTAAAATTGATAGAAAAAAACTATCAAAATTTCAAATCTATTTTGTTGCGTCCCCCACCTCCGCAAACCATCTCACCGTGAATGGGAAAGATCGGAGCAAGCGTTGGATGTTGTTTCCAACGCAACACATGGGCCTTGCATGTCCTTAATGACAAGACAGACCAAATCAACACTGGAAAGGGTGATATATGAAAACCATCTCTAAAATCGGATTATGCGGCGTCGCCGCGCTTACGGCGACCGTCTGGGCGGGCGCTGCAAATGCAGGCAAAAAGAAGGACATCAGCGAAAAGGCCGTCATCGAAGCGCAAAAAACATGGGGCGAGGGCATTGTCGCAATTTCAAGCGTACACGCAGCAAATGGCGACTTCAAAAAGCGCGCGACAGAACACATAAATTCGCTCTATGCATATGGCGTATCGGACGTGATGTTTAAGCCGACGCTCGCCGCGGATGACCAATTCCGCGAAACCTTCGATGAAGCTTTAGATTACTTTATCGGCAAGGAAGGTACTGAGGATAATGGCTTCGCCATTAGCGGTTGGACGAATGTGCGTTGGGAAAACAACGCTATATACACCGATAAAGACTCCGCCATGGCGATGGGCAACTACTACTTCACCGGTCCGGATGGAAATGAAACGAAGGTCGAATATAGTTTCGGCTACATTCTCGATGACGAAGGAGACTTGAGAATAAACCTCCACCATTCGTCCCTGCCATACTCCGCTGAGTAAAGCTGTACAGGCGACATTTGTGCTCAGGGCGCGTCATGCCGCGCCCTGAGCCAGGCTCCTTAACGACAGGGCGCATCTAGAGCGCCTCTCGTTTAATCGGCTTCACACGGGCATGCTCTACATCATAATAGCCTGCCAGACAGGTTAGTCATTTCTTATTTTTATAGCGTACACACCCTTTCTTCTTATAAATTTCGAATAAAAAATTTTCATACAGTATACGTTACTTGTATCGCAGGCCGTCAGGCGCCATATCCATCGGACATGTAAACAGGAGGAGATCCGCCAATGGGCCGTTTAACATCGGCATTACTGGTTTCGCTTTTCGCCGCCGGGGCCGCTGCGGCCGGCAATGTTACCGTGAAAGAGGCCAAACGCGGCATGGCCGTAACAATTGACGGTACGGTCGACCGTATAACGGACAGCGATGAGTTCAAGCTTCGAGACGAAACAGGCGTATTGGAAGTTTACCTCGGACCGAACTATGTCGAACTGCGCCCCGGTGAAAAAGTCACAGTCAGCGGCTTCATGGACGACGGCTTTGTTAAAGAGCTTTACGCCAGAAAGATCGTCTTTGAAGATGGCCGCGTCGTTGAGCTGTCGCACAGCTACGACTAGGGCTGGTTAAAGAAAATCAAACGCGTCGCACCGTTTAACACAGCGCGACGCGCCCTCATCATCAGGTTTATTCAGAGCCGCATACGATGGCCCGAATACCGGCATCGGCCACCTCGCTTGGCAGCCAGCACATATTGTTCGGCGGATCGCATACTTCGAGGCCGGAAGACCTTTCCGTCCCCAGAAGACCGCGGCAGACTTTGCCGCCGCTGGCGCTTTCAGACCTGCCGCAGATTAGCGTCGGTCCGCAGTCGCTGTCTTGAACGCATGGCGCGCCGAGCCCTCCGCCGCAGGCGAAACCAGCATCAACGCAATAATCCTCTTGGCGCCGAGGCTCACAGACCGCGTCTCCATTGCGGCACACGATGCGCCCGGGAATGTCGAAATCATCGCCCCTTGCCGAACAGACATCCAGCTGGGTCGTGCACGGATCGCCTTCACCGGCGCAAGTCCCGCCGGAGGAGCCTGAACCGCCGCCGATGCGCCCGCCGATAGGAGCGCCGCCGGATACCGTAAGCCCCATGCGAACGATCGCCGGCGCCGTTTCCACGGTCCGCCCGCCGAAATTGCGCGCCGCTCCCACGAACCTTACTTCGGCGCCGAACAGGACGGGACGGTCCTCAGGGCAACGGTCGAACTCTTCGCCAAAGGTCATCGACAAAGCGTTCAATGAAAATGACCTGATCAGCGGAAGTCGCGTCGACGCACGGCCGTCCACGGCCTCTTGCTCCACAGTATCGCCGAACAGGATGAACGTCGTCGCGGGGCGCGGCGTCGGCGGGACGGGCGCACGCCCGCGAGGCCGGGCGGCGCACCAGGGCGTAACACCGATGTTGCGCAGCGTGACGGCGCGGACGCCTTGAAAGTCTTCCCCCACAACCGTGTAGGTGAACGACCGCCCTGCGGCGCTTGCCGTTGCGGTTTCCGTGGAGACGACGAAATCGAGCGTATCCGGCCTAAGATAGTTTTTCGGAATGACGAAACGCACGCTCGGCGGCGTAGAATCGTTCTCGTCCACGTCAACGGACGCGCCGAAAAGCCCCGAAACGATATTCGAACACGCGGAAAGCGTAAAAAACGCAGTGAAAACAATACTCAACTGGATGAACGGCTTGGCGAAACGCATTGGACGTCCTCCTTGTAGATTTGCTTCGCAGTAAATACAGCTTCGCTTGTTGAATCTCGGATCACAAGCGACGAACTCTACGAAGGCGGGAAATTCATGCAGCAGGCCGTAGGCCGATCCGGTCAGGTGTTATTGTTTCTTTGCCTAACTCTACTTTAGGGCCTAAATTAGTGACCTCATGTGGCCAAAATCCACAGCCTCCATCTAAGATTGGAGGCAAAGCGGTTCGGAGAGCGTATGTCAAACGATAAAGAACAAAAAAAGTCTATTGTGGCCATGCAGGCCCGGGTTTCCGTTATCAAAACGGCCCTGCTGCATCTTATGTCCGATTTGTTGGTGAAGTTAGACAAACCCGTAGATCGCGCCATCGATATGCGCGAAACGATGCTGTCGAAGATCGACGACATAAAGCCGACGCCGGGCATGGAAGACTTTCACCAGCAGTTATCCGAAGAAGCCGACCGGTTTTATGAGCAGTTGGAAGACAATGTCCGGCGCAAAGATGATGACGTCTGAAACTGCGTAACGCTCTGAACGCGTTTAAAAACCTTCGTCTTTTTGTAAATCATCCATCAAATGCGTCTCCCCTTCGCGAGGCGAGGAATGATTTTCGGGCAATGGGCCAGCCTGCGTCTGTTGCGCCTTTGCTTTTTCGATGGCGACCAACAATGGCTCCTTGAACATGTCGAGAGCGATAATAAGAAGACCTAAAACATAAACACCCTCTACGACATAAATGTAGGCAGGGGACCAACTGCCGAATAAATGCACAAAAACCATGCTATAGTGTAAAAAACTAAGCGCTGCGCCCCACATTCTTTGCCCAAGAAATATTGCAAAGAGGAGCGCATACGTGGCGTCAGTACCTGTAACGAAGAGGATCATCGATCCTGGGCTGACGAGATCACGAACAACAACACTAGCAACCCAACCAAGTCCGTAGCTGAGCATTACGACCTTATGGGCGCTGCGTCCAAATAGATGCGCCAGGGTCAGCATGACCAGTGTCACACCGCCCCAAATAAACGACCAAATCGTATCGAAGAAGGTTCCGTCACCCAATAAAGATGCCGCAGCGACAATCGCTGCGGCGATGACGAAATAGCCAAATATTTCAAATGAAGACGTTAAACGCACCAAAACCCTTACGGTCTATCTTCAGGCACAGCTCCCTCCGGCACGACTTTGGTCAAGCCCATCGCCTTACCGAATTTATATGCGTTAATGTGCCCTTCTCCCATAACTGTCAACGCTTCAGTCAACTTCGCGCATGCCTCTTGCGTCGACTTTAAGCAATCGATGAATGCAGGATTCGCGATGGAGATGTTATAGCCTTTTTCGTCGAATTTTTCACGTATATTCGCCCAATGATCGAAGCCTTTGCCCGCTGAGACGAGCGCGTCCAGCATTTTCGCCTCAATGTCGCGAATCGCTTCCGCCTCAGGCAGAACGTCGACGATTTCAGCTAAGCCTTCAAGGCCCTGGGGCTCGACGAGTTTCAGTTTGACGTCATGTGTCATACCCTCTCCTTTCTGGATGAATAAAATCAGTTTCACTCTTTGAAGTTGTGCGTCAAGGCGGCCACAGCCGCCATAATAGCGTTTTGCAGCAGACGGCCTGGAAATTAATTCTCGTTCCCTTACGGATGAAATGTCGATGCCATTGATTTTAAAGGGATTCATGCACACGTTATTTGCGCTGAGTGCAAAACAGTGTTGAACGCCGAATTGCGGCGCCTGAACGGTGCAAACACAACAGGGGAACACCTTTTATGCAAGCTTTTCGCGCCAAAATAAGGCGTTTCGTCGAATCACCCGGCTTTTCCAACGCCATCATCGCCGTCATTACGCTGAACGCCGTCACGCTCGGGCTTGAAACATCTGCGCGCGTCACAGGAACGGCAGGCGCCTTGCTGCAAACGTTCGACCGAATCGCCTTGGCCGTTTACGTCATTGAAATTGCGTTGAAGCTCATTGCATTCGGCCCCCGTTTCTTCCGATCCGGGTGGAATATATTCGATTTCATCATTGTGGGTATCGCCCTGACGCCGTCTGCGGGTGCCTTTTCGGTCCTGCGCGCCCTTAGAATTCTCCGCGCTTTACGCCTTCTTTCGGTCGTCCCGCAAATGCGCGCCGTGGTCGGCGCCTTGTTGTCGGCGGTGCCCGGCATGGGTGCGATCATGGCGGTTCTGGGTCTTGTCTACTACATCGCAGCCGTGATGACGACGAAGATGTTCGCTGAAACGTTTCCCGATTGGTTCGGCGACATCGGCGCATCCATGTACTCCTTGTTCCAGATTATGACCCTGGAAAGCTGGTCGATGGGAATCGTGCGGCCGGTGATGGAGACGCATCCCTGGGCCTGGGCGTTTTTCGTGCCGTTCATCATCGTCACCAGCTTTGCGGTTCTGAACCTCTTCATCGCCCTCATCGTCAATTCGTTGAACGCCATTACGGAAGCGGAATATCGAGAGCATTCCGAGGAGGCGGAGGTCGCCGCCCAAAATGAGCGTGAAGCGCTGCTTCAGGAAATCGCGGCGTTAAGGCAAGAAATGGCGGATCTGCGCAGCGCTGTTCTGGAAAAGTCAACTCGGTAAAGCGCCGCCGCCCCTATCCCCCCGCATCTTCCGCCAAGACCGCCGCCATTTTGCAGATATCCTTACGCACCGCCTCGTTCCGTATTCTGTCGATTAGGTAAGCCGCACGCAAAGCGGCGTCGGATAACACCGGCCTGTCTTCGCATTCGGCAAGCTTAAGATCCTCGGCGAGATCCGGCGCGTCGAAAAACCCCTCATAGAAGTAAGCGACCGGTATCCGCAGACACCGGGAGATCCTCCACAGGCGGCTGGCGCTGACGCGATTGGCGCCCGTTTCATAATTCTGGATCTGCTGAAACGACACCGAGACGGCGTCGGCGAGCCATTTTTGGCTTTTGTTTCGAAACAGCCGGGCCTCATAGACGCGTCGGCCAATATGCCGCTCCAGCGGATCGCGCGGCGTCAAGTCTGGGTTCGGGCCTTCTTTCGAAGGGATATCGGTCATGGGTCGAGCGCCGCATCAAAAAGGTAAAATACTTTAAAAGTATATTTATTTGATTCTTATCCTATATAAGGAATAATCTTTACCTGCAACCCGAACTATAGGTTCGGGTATGAGTATTCGACGCGACATAGGTCTTCTTGTCCGCTCCCTTAGACTGGCGCGGGACATGAAGCAAGAGCGTCTGGCCGCACTGATCGGCGTGTCGCAAAAAACCATTTCTCTCATCGAAAACGGCCGTGTGGCGACCAGCATCGCGCGCCTGCAAGAGATCGCGGAGGCCCTGGACGTGCCGCTGTCCTGGCTGTTCCAGTTCCCCGAAGAAAGCGACCAAACCGACGATGCCCGCATGGCGAAGCTTTCTGAAGTGTTCGCCATCGCCCACAATTTGTCCGATGAAAATTTGAACCTGCTGCTCAGCCAGGCGCGCGCGATTGAAACACACAAGTCTTAACTTCTGACCTGCGCGCACCGGATCGCAAAGCGGCGCCGACTGCGCCGGGATCTTGAGGCCGCCTCAGAAGCGTTTACTGTCGAGGTGAAAACGCACTTTGGAAAGGATGCGCGGGATGAACGGCCCTGAAACCCTCTTCTGTATCAAAGACAAAGTCGCTGTCGTCACCGGAGGCACCCGCGGCATCGGCGAAATGATCGCAACAGGCTATCTGAAAGCGGGGGCGAAAACCTACATCACCTCCCGCAAGGCTGACGCTTGCGCGGCCATGCAGGACAAGCTCGGCGCCTTCGGGCGCTGCATCGCCGCGCCCTATGACCTGTCTTGCGTGGAAGGATGCGCCGGTTTCGTCGACTTTGTCGCCAAGCGGGAGGAAAAAATCGACATCCTTGTCAACAACGCCGGCGCCACATGGGGCGCGCCGCTTGAGGAGTTCCCCGAAAGCGGCTGGGACAAAATCATGGACCTTAACGTGAAGTCCTTATTCTTTCTGACCCAAAAGCTAGCGCCAATGTTGCGCAAAGCCGCCAGCGCCGACGGACGCGCCAAAGTGATTAACATAGGGTCGGCCGATGGCTTGACCGTTCCGCTTACGGAGAACTATTCATATTCCGCAAGCAAGGCGGCGGTCCACCATATGACGCGCGTTTTTGCAAGCAAATTCGTTAAAGACACAATCAACGTCAACGCCATCGCGCCTGGGCCGTTCGAAAGCAAGATGACAGCATTTATGCTGGGCAGCGAAGAAGGGCGCGAGAGCATCGGCCAGATGGTGCCCATGGGGCGGATCGGCGCGCCGGAAGATATGATCGGGCTCAGCCTGTTTCTGGCCGCTCCGGCGTCTGATTATATCACAGGCGCGGTTATTCCCCTTGACGGCGGTTACGTCAATTTGCGTTAGGCTTTTTAAGATGCCGCTTCTATGGTTTGCCGGCGCCGGCAAAGTACGCATAAACTGCGGCGAAATGGAAAAGCCGTCGGGAGGTCCGCTTGTCTAAAGACGTTGCCCTTGAATGCGCCTGCGGCGCAGTTAAAGCCGTCGCGCGCGGCATCTCGCCGGAGCGCGTCAACCACGTCATTTGCGGCTGCGACAGCTGCCAGGCCTTCGCCCGCCAACTCGGCCGGGCGGAGGGTATTTTAGATGAGGGCGGCGGCACGCGCATTTTTCAAATGTCGCCGAAACACCTTGAGATTCAACAAGGAGCTGACCGCCTGTCCTGCATGCGCCTCACGCCCAAAGGGGTGTTGCGTTGGTATGCGGAGTGCTGCAGGACGCCGCTCGGCAATACTCTGCCCACGGCGGCGGCGCCCTTTATCGGCGTCATTTGCGGCGGACATACGACCTTCGACAACGCCGCGGCGGCGATCGGGCCGTTACGCGCCACAGTGCAAATGCCTGACCGGGCGAAAAATACGAAGGGCTTCGCCATGGTCGTTGCGATGTTCGGCCTTTTGACAAAAATGCTGTCCTGGCGCCTTGCCGGAGATAAGAAGCGTTCTCCCCTTTTTGATGCGCAAACCGGGGCGCCGATCGCACCCCCGCGGATGCTGAACGAAGAGGAGTATTCCGCCCTGACGGCGCAGAACGTGAAGGCGTAATTTTTTTAAAATAACATTGCGCCGTGTGTCGAAATCTCCCCTGCACGCCCGTCATTGCCTATGAGTGCGGGTGACGCCCGCGCTGATATTCGAGGTGTAAACAGGAGAAAACCTATGAAAACCATGCTGATAGCATTTGAAAGCCCGGAGGCGTTCGCGGCGCGCACGACGCCGGATGAGACAAAGCGCAACGCCTATTGGGGCGCGTGGATGGCCTATTCGAAGGCGATGAACGACATCACCCTCGACGGGCTGGCCCTGCAAGGCCCGGAGACGGCGACCCGCGTAAAAGTACGAAACGGCGAACGCATCGTTGAGGACGGGCCTTTCGCGGACTCCAAAGAACAGCTCGGCGGATATTTCATTATTGACACGCCGGATATGGAGACGGCCCTTGATTGGGCCGCAAAGTGTCCCGCCGCTGAAGATGCGCTTGTCGAGGCGCGCGCTGTTCCCGATTACGGGCAGAACCAGGATTAAAGGAGGACGACAGATGAAATACGGACTTTTCTTATACGAAGATGAAGCCAATTTTTTCGGCGCCTCCGAAGCCCGTCAGGGTGAAATCATCGCCGCCTATATGGCGTATGGCGAGGCGCTGAACGCCGCTGGCGTTTTTGTCGCCGGAGAGGCGCTTGAGCCCTCTAAAACCGGCGCGCTTGTGCGCATGCAAGGCGGCGTGCGGGATGTCCAGGACGGCCCCTTCGCCGACGTAAAGGAGCAGCTTGGCGGGTTTTACGTGATCGACGTTCCGGATCTCGATACGGCCCTCGACTGGGCGGCGAAATGTCCGGCGGCGGAGCATGGCGAGGTGGAAGTGCGCCCCGCTGTCGTTTTCGACAATTAACGCATGCCGGCGCGGGCGGCGGAAGAAGCGGCGCGGGGGTCCTACGGGCGCCTCCTCGCCTATCTCGCCGCCCGGACCCGGGATATGGCGGCGGCGGAGGACGCCCTCGCCGACGCCTTCGCAAAGGCGCTTGAGAGCTGGGAGAAGACGGGGGCGCCCGACAACCCGGAGGCCTGGCTCCTCACGGCCGCACGCCGCCGTCTTATCGATAACGCACGCAGAAACGAAACCCGGGCGAAGGGCGAAGAGCACCTTAAAATGATCGCCGAAGAGGCGGCCGAGCGCACCCAGGACGGTCCGTTTCCGGATGAACGGCTGAAGCTCATGTTCATCTGCGCCCACCCGGCGATCGACGCCGCCGTCAGAACGCCGTTGATGTTGCAGACGGTTCTCGGCCTCGACGCCAAACGCATCGCCTCGGCGTTTCTGGTGGCGCCCGCCGCCATGGGGCAGCGGCTCGTCCGGGCGAAAACCAAAATCCGCGATGCGCGCATCGGGTTCGATGTACCGGAGACGGAAGACTTGCCCCCGCGCCTTAGCGCCGTTCTCGACGCGATTTACGCCGCCTACACCACGGGATGGGACGCGCTGGCGGGCGAGGACGGCAAGGGCCTCGCCGAAGAGGCGATTTATCTGGCCCGCCTTCTCACACGCCTGTTGCCGGATGCGGCGGAGGCGTTGGGGCTTTTATCCCTTATGCTTTACGCCGAGGCGCGCGCCCCGGCGCGCCGCAACGCCGATGGCGACTATGTCCCCCTGGAGGCCCAGAACGCGGCCTTGTGGAACGGCGCCATGGTGCGGGAGGCCGAAGCCGCGCTCGTCCGCGCCTCCGAACGGGGACAAACCGGACGCTATCAGCTTGAAGCGGCGATACAGTCCGCCCACGCGCTAAGACGCCTCACGGGAAAACGCAATTGGGACGATGTTGTAAAACTTTACGATGTCCTGCTGATGGTTTCGCCTTCTGTCGGCGCAAAGGTGGGCCGGGCCGCAGCCCTCGCCGAGGCGAAAGGCGCATCGGCGGGCCTTGCGGCCCTTGACGACCTGCCGGACAAGACCGTCGCCGCCTACCAGCCCTACTGGGCGGCACGGGCGCACATGCTCTCGCAGCTCGACAAAAAAGATGCGGCCCGCGAGGCCTATGACATCGCCATCGGCCTCAACGAAGACGACGCCGTCAGACGGTTTTTGCGCGGCCGCCAAAGCGCGCTCGGCGGTGGCGAGCCTTAACCGCCGGTGCGCTCCATGGCGCGCTGGAACGCCGGACGCGCCTTGTTGCGTTCAAGATAGGCGCTGAGCGTTGGATAAGGCCCGAGCTCCCCAAGACGCTCCGCCATCTCCATAATATAGGTGAGACCGACGTCAGGCGCCTGCAGTTTGTCGCCCAGCAAAAACGGCTTGTCGGCCAGAAAGGATTGCAGATAACCAAGGTGCAGCGCCACTTCACCGCTGGTGAACATATCGATCAAGGGCGGTTTCGGCTCCTGCTCCCGGGTCAATAAAAGCTTCAATAAAAAGGGCGCAAAAGCGGAGCCCTCGGAATAGTGCAGCCACTGGGTCCATTCGGCCCGCCTGGCGGCGTCATCCCGCGGCGGGGCCAGCGTAAAATCCGTGTCGTACGTATCGATCAAATAGGCGGCGATGGCGCCGGACTCCGTCAGTTTGATCGCGCCGTCCTCGATCACCGGCGATTTGCCGAGGGGGTGGGCCGCTTTCAAATCGTCTTGCGCACGGCCAAAGTCATTCCGCACATAGATTTTCAAATCGTAATCAAGGCCAAGCTCCTCCAAAAGCCAGGCGGTGAACACAGACCGGCCAACGCGCAAGTGATGCAACAGGATCATGCCAAAATCTCCTCAATCTCGCGTTTTCACGCCGCTGTGCGCGGGTCTGGCCCCGCGCCGCCCCCGCCTGTATGGTTATGTACGAAACAGATACGGCTGCAAAAAGACAAGACATATGTTCACACGCTTTTTCCACGAGCTGAAGTCCGCCGGCCTGCCCGTCTCTTTAAGGGAGTATCTCACCCTTATCGAAGCGACGGAGGCCGACCTCCCCCAGCGCAGGGTTGAGGATTTTTACTACCTCTCCCGCGCGACCCTGGTAAAGGACGAGCGGCACCTCGACAAGTTCGACCGTGTGTTCGGCCATGTGTTCAAGGGCCTTGAAAGCCTCGCCGAGGGCGTCGAGGCCGACATCCCCGAGGAGTGGCTGCGGGCGCTCACCGAAAAATTCCTGACGCCGGAGGAGATGGCGGAGATCGAAAGTCTCGGCGGCTGGGACAAGCTGATGGATACTTTGAAAAAACGCCTGGAGGAGCAGAAAGAGCGACACGAGGGCGGCTCGAAATGGATCGGCACGGGCGGAACCTCGCCGTTCGGGGCCAATGGCTACAACCCTGAAGGCGTGCGCATCGGGCAAAAGCAAGGCCGCCACGGCCGGGCGGTGAAAGTCTGGGACAAGCGCGAATACAAAAATCTTGACGACGACGTAGAGCTTGGCACGCGGAACATCAAGATGGCGCTCCGGCGCCTGCGCCGGTTCGCCCGGCGCGGTGCGGCGGAGGAATTCGCCCTTGATGATACGATAGACGCCACCGCCCGCCACGGCTATCTCGATATCCAGATGCGGCCGGAACGGCGGAACCTCATCAAGGTGCTGTTGTTTTTCGATGTCGGCGGCTCCATGGACCCTTTCGTCAAGATTTGCGAGGAGCTGTTCTCCGCCGCCCGGGCCGAGTTCAAGCATATGGAGTATTTCTACTTCCATAACTGCATGTACGATTATGTCTGGCGGGACAACAGGCGTCGGCATACGGACCGTATCGACACATGGGAGGTTTTGCGCACCTATCCCAAAGACTACAAAGTCATTTTTATCGGCGATGCCTCCATGAGCCCCTATGAGATCACCGTGTCCGGCGGTTCGGTGGAGTACTGGAACGAAGAGGCCGGGGCGGTGTGGATGCAACGCCTTCTCAATACCTATGAAAGCGCGGTGTGGCTGAACCCGACGCGCAAGGACTATTGGGACTATTCAGCCTCCACCGGCATGCTGCGCCAGATCATGGGGGAGCGTATGTACCCCTTGACGCTGGACGGCCTTGACCGGGCGATGAGCGAGTTAAAACGGTAATTTAAAGCCATTTGCGTATCATGTGATTGACTGCTGGCGGCGGGAAACGGCTCTGAACGGTGAATCAAATCGCCTGTTGCTATAGAGTTTTTACTTGTCGCGGCCGAAATAACGAATAGCCGGCGCCCCCTTATCCGCACAACGTTCCGAGCTTACGCATACGTTTGAAGCGTAACGCCATCATACAAAAACAAGCCGCCTGCAAGCTTACAATCCTTTCGGCGGGGCGCTTTTGCAATAACGACCATTGAAATCGTCCGCAATCCCTTTTTAGAACTATCAATAATTTCTTTCAATTGATCTGTTATAGTTATAATTCTGGTTTGCGGCGTTAAAGGATGACGTCGTGCATATTCGGTATGAGGCGCAATATTTCGCACGCCGCCAATATCAGCATTACAATGCCCTTCCGCGCCGAAGCAATATCCGTGTCCGAACACCACGAACCGTCCAGCGTACCCCTTGCTTTTCTTACGTGGCGTTTTATCGTCTACGTCTTTATTGTTCAAAAAAACGCGTACTTCATACGACATCTGTTTATGATCGACGCCTTCGAAAACAAGATCGGCCCGCTTGAATTTCTTTTCTTCATCTGTTTGGGGCGCAAACCGCATTTTCACATGCCGGACTGAATCATTGCGTAATTTGCGTTTGGACGACTTCTTTTTCTTAGCCATGTGATGCGTCACCCAATCAATTGAACTGCGTATTCGTAGTTTAAGTTAGAAATATCAAGCACATCTGCAACGGTGATCGGAAAAGGCGCGAGCGGCATGCTCAACAAGCTGGGAGAAGGATCTACGCCGAGCTCGCTATTTTGCCATAAATACCAAAGCCGATCGACCATAGCGTGATGCGACCAAAATATTGGATCATAGGCAGCCGTCAGCACTTCCGACATACTGCCACCGACCCAAACGTGAACGTCCCCATGAACTTGCTCAAGACTGTTGGAGAAAGATTGGTACGTGGGCTGGCGCAGAACGATGTTGTCAATCGTCGATTTTCGCGGCAATTCATCAGGGTCATCCGCATCTCGCACCGTACGGGGGGGATCGGTGTTACTTATAAGCCCGGGAAGATTGTTGCGCACGCCTTCGGTTAAGGCGGCGGACCACACGCCAGAACTTCTGGCGTCAGCCGTTGGACAAGACCCTATGACACTGAACGCCAGAGGATTTTGCACACCTTCAACTTCCTCGTCTGCGAAAGCGGGGGGCAGTCCTTGGGCATGGGCTGTTTGAGATGACCAGTCCCACCAAGGCAATCCTATGTCAGCGAACGCCGGCTCCCGCGGGGAAACGACCGTAAAGCTCGGCCCTAAACGGGTTTGTAGCGCCAACTCATAATAATAGAGATACGCCCTATGCCAGGGTAAAAATAATGGGAAGCCATGTTCGCACCAAGATGGCAGCGGCAATCCGTGCACGCCTGCAAACCAGTCGAATCCCCGTTCATCCGGCGTTTGTTTGAAGAACGCATATGCGCTGCGTAATAATTCTAAACTGTCAGGGTCGGAAGATACCCCCTGCACGCTTTGTCTGATCGGCATGTAACGCCCCCCTCATCACACCGCAGTACTAATGTAGACGCAACAGAAATTAAATATTTACCGTATAGATAAAAATATAAAAGTCCAGTTTTAAGTTATGGGAATTTATTTTCAAGAAGATTTAGCGGGGCTAAAGGCGCTGTAATATTGTTTTCACAACACATTTTGAATTATGGAGCGCAGCGTTAGCGCAGTTTGGGACATGGATGACAGAATAATTTCAAGTGTCCACGAGATCTTAGTTGTAGACTGACGATTATGCGCTGCGCAAGCGCCGCACTTCATCCACGGCAGCGTTCAGCGCCGACCGCAATTCATCTAACAAAACCGATCTTACAGCGCGCACTTTCAGCTCATCGCCCACCAGCGCCTCGGCTTTTTCGCACAGATCCGCAACCGCCCATGCGCCCACCCCTTTGGCCGAACCTTTGAGGGAATGCGCGGCATCTTTCCAAGCATCATCAGGCGCGTTTGGATCCAAAAGCCGCATCCAGAGCTCTGTCTGGTGTTCGAAGATCGATAAGATCTCGTTCTCCAACGCTTTATCGCCGCCGGTATAGCGGCTGAGGTGCGTCATATCGATGGCCGTGGCGGCGTCGGACATGGAAAAGCAAGCTCCCTTAACGGCTTTTCATATCCGGTAAGGTTAACTTGCAAGCCGCTTCGGAAAGCTTAACGCAAGACATAAAAAAACGCCGCGCCGAAACCTCGGCGCGGCGCTGTAATGCGCAGATAGCTTAGCGCTAGTTGGTTGTGGCGTTTTCAACGGCCTCAGCCGCATCGTCCATAGCGCCTTCGACAGCTGCTTCGACATCGGCCGCAGCGCCCTCGGCAGCCGCCTCAGCATCAGCAGCAGCGTCTTCAACTGCAGCTCCCGCTTCGCCCGCGGCCTCTTCCGTAGCGCCGTCAACAGCGTCCGCAGCGCCTTCCATCGCGCCTTCGACAGCATCCATCGCGCCTTCAGCGGCGTCACCGGCCGCGTCCATCGCGCCCTCAGCTGCATCGCCGACAGCATCCATTGCGTCGCCAGCCATTTCACCGGCCGCATCCGCAGCGTCGCCAGCGGCGTCCACCGTAGCGTCGACAGCAGCGCCGGTTGCTTCGGCGGCGCCTTCCATTGCATCGCCAGCCGCTTCAACGGCTTCGCCGGCGGCGTCCTGCGCGCCTTCAACAACACCGCCAACAGCCTCGCTGACGTCTTCGCCGCTATTCGTAAAGTGGAGCAAGCCCCAGACGATCGCGACCACAACCAAGATTAAAAGAATTATACGAGCCATGAGTACCCCCGCATGGTTAGTTTTAAGTTTCGCCATAGACGCGATTTTTCCATGTAGTACGCGCCTTTCGAAACTTGTGTATAACAGCTTGCGTAAAACTTGTCACAAATTAGAAGGGCTTACGTCGCCCGTGACCGAAAAAGTAACAGCTTCCCACGCGCAACTTTCTTTCTCTCATCCTGGAAAATCACATCAAATTTATGACTGAAGCATCTGTTTTTATTGGAAAAAGCACAAAACGAGAAGAATTAACGCTCAAACTTGCGAACCGCCACGGATTGATCGCAGGCGCGACCGGGACGGGCAAGACTGTGACCCTTCAAATTCTGGCTGAAGGCTTTTCCGCAGCTGGAGTCCCTGTTTTCGCCGCCGATGTAAAGGGCGATTTATCCGGCCTGTCCCAGGCCGGCGCCTCTAAGGATTTTCTGCTTGAGCGCGCCGAGACCGTCGGCTTGGCCCCCTACGACTTCGAAGGCGTTCCGGTGCGGTTCTGGGATCTGTTCGGCAAGAAGGGCCATCCGATACGCGCCACGGTTTCGGAAATGGGGCCATTGCTTTTATCCCGCCTTCTCGGCCTCAACGACACCCAGGAGGGCGTCCTGACCCTCGCCTTCCGGGTCGCCGACGACGAAGGGATGCTACTGCTTGATCTGAAAGACCTGCGGGCGCTGCTCGTCTATATCGCCGAGAACGCCAAGGCGCTTACGCTGGAATACGGCAATGTCAGCCGGGCGAGCGTCGGCGCGATCCAGCGCCGCCTGCTCACTTTGGAGCAAGAGGGCGCCAAGGCGTTTTTCGGGGAGCCGGCCCTCGACCTCAAC
>JBCDBL010000047.1:0-27949 GCA_039183635.1 Pseudomonadota bacterium | reverse complement strand
TTTGATGATCAATTGGCAGCGCTCGCGACCCATATGGAAGTCCTACCAAGAGAGAAAAAACTTATGCTTACTAGGTTTTTCGCACTTCGAAATAGAGTCCGCCGCGGGGAGCTGATTTTGTCATACGACTTTTATTGTCGAAAGTTAATCAGCACAGTACCCAATTACTCGAGTTTGTTCTGCTTTAATCTGTCACGCTAAGCCTTGCTCAAAATGTCTGCTATTGATAACAACCTATGATAATGGCAATAAGATGTAATTGCGCTTCGACTTGCCGCGTGAAGTGAAGCGGCTTTCGTGTTGGCGGTTGTGATTACGCCGCACTTACAGCGCTGTCTGTTCATTCACTGACCCATTTGAACCCATAAAATTCTACAGTCGCTTGAATTATTGTCGGTGCGAATTGTGACAGGCTCTTTAGCCAAATAGGCGGAAGCAAGAAGCGATAGCATTTTTTCTTCGCCAGCTGTTCCATTTGCAATCTTACTCCACTCGCCATTGAGCAGGGTACAATCCATTTTATTTAGTTCGGTGGTTGTCTCATCGAGCCTAACCTGTATGTGTCCTGTAGCAGTTGTGTATAATTTTCGAATGGTCGAGGTACGCTTATCCGCGTCGCACGCAGCGTGCGAAGGCGCAGCTGCAAACATGAACAGCACTGAAAAGCTTATAATCCCTGTGCCACGCTTCATAAGTTGTTTGATATCCATAGCCTTGCCCTACTCCTGTAAGTAACCGTCGCTTGTCTTTACAAGACGTCTGCTATTTACAGTAGCGAATATTGGGGTGAGGATTGACTCTTAACCCAAGGTGGTTGTTAGCCGCATTCTTTAGCTATCAACGAAAATCGCTTTGATTTTCGGGTAAAAAACATAACAGCCTTCCACATAGAACGAAACGTTTTTCTGCGCGTGCTGAGCCGCTATCAGCATGGATGTGATGACTTCATAATTATCGTCACCATGGGGAATGATAAATGTTTGCGTCTGTGGGCAGCTGTCCGGATTGTCTGTCACAGTTGGAATATACACCCTCAAATCAGCACCGGAGCCGCTGTTAATAATCGCGGTCATCTTTTGTATTGTGCCCGCAGCGGTGCCGCCACCTGCATGCGCGATGGACGCCGCCCCTATCACGAACAAGCAGCTGACGGCGCTAGCTTTAAGAAGGAATTTGAATTTATCGATCATTTCTTATCCCTGATTGCCTTGAATTATTGCATAATAAAGCGCGTCCTGTTTAATTGCATTCAAACGGGCGTGCTCTAGGCCTTTGTTTTGACGGTCGAATAATTGTTCGACCTTTTACGCAAAAACCGGTATCCGCTTTTGCACCACACGCACTAGAATGAAACGGTGATAACGTTTCTATCGCATCCCGCTCCTTCGGCCGTCACAAAGACAGTTGATTTGACTTCCCACAACATCATGATTTTACTTTTCATTTCAGAAAACTTCGTGTGATCCGCATCGAGCTTGTACTCGTAACCAGGCGCACATCCGGAACTTGCGCCAATGTCGAAATATAAGCCGTCGTTTCGATCCGCAAACCTATCAATTCCGCCGGATGCGCCGCTTGTCGCATGGGCGGCTACAGCACTCCCAAAAACAGCAGCAACGCAAACGGCAAATAACTTAAAGACTTTCAACGGCCTTCTCCTGTAGTTGTGAGTGGTCGCGCATACAACTTCAAGCACTCCACGAATTACGCGGAAGTACTGACAAATTTTGTTCAAAGGACCTGATAGTAAAGGCGTCCCCCTTTGAGCGATAAAAGCATTCACAAACAAGGGCGGAATTGTCAATCTAAAACACACTAAAAAAAATAAAAATATTTTTTCTGCGTATACTGTGTATATTTTAGTTGATCTTGAGGCGGTTGAAAGTGAGGAGTGCCCTCAAGTAAGGCTTGTTACGTTTTTATGAATTGCGGGATAAAAGGTCTTTTCTCATTGAAGCATTCATCATGAATGCGGACTTCAAAACTATTTTTTTGATTTTATGCACTTATATCAATAGCATATTTATGCATCCGCACCTCAATTATGTTATAATGAATGAGAAAATCCCCACCCTCCGGAAGAAAAACCACGCCGTCGGCCGGATGCGCCCCTTTGATCCGGAGCAAACCGCGCACATCCGAGACGAGCTGCACCTTCAGGCTGCAAAGCCCCCTGCCCGCCTGTGCGATCTCGCGCTGTCCAGTCTCGGCATCGATGTCATGCGCCACGCTTCGGAGCTGCCCGCCCTCAGTGTCAGCGACATCACTGATCATGTAAACATCGTTGTCAAAGAACTTGAAATCCTCTAGGATAAAACAAGTTGTACAAAGATCGTGACGCTTTCACGCCCCACCCAGCGTACAGCTCAAGACTGGATCGATTACAGCGGCAAAAAGCGGAAGACTATCTGTGGGACTCAATCGGAAATCGCAAAAGCCAAAGGCGCCTTACCCGCATGCAATATAACCGTCTTGTGAAAGACCGGGCCGCCATTTCACGTTAGGGTAGCAGACGACTTTCAATACACTCTATGCGCCGACAGCCTCTCGAAGTTCGATCCATTCAGGATATTTTTTGAACAGCGACTTAAGTCCTTTCATATTTCCCGATTGAGCATAAACATAATACTCAATCCTTATTCGAATCTGTTCATGAATTGAAAGTGATTTGTATCTATCGCTTTCATCCAACCCATCGAAAACGGAAAAACACTCCGGAAAACTTTGCCTTGCTTGAGAGCAGCACTTCCCAAAAGCCGGGCTCATCATAGATGGCATCCTCCATGAAGAACCAATCGGAATATGTGAGTCTAATTTCATCGCTCCTTTTTGCGATTTCGGCCCATGCCTCCAAATACTTCTTGGATTGTTCCATCGCCCCGTAACAATGCGCCTTTGCCCTAAGCGAACGAATTCCTTTAACCTTGCGAAGAGCTTTTAAAGTCTTCCGGGGTTTCGCACGCGCCAAATACTCACTTGCAATCCATTCGGCATTCCCCTCGATATACGATGGTTCTAGTCGGCTTTCGCCAATGTAATCCTCTCGGTCTGAAAGAGCGTATTGATCGTCCGGGTTTATTGATAGCGCGCTGTCGGAATGCGCTAACGCGTCGTCATATCTCCCCATCCTTCCAAGCATGTTTGCTATTTCACGATATGCTCCTCCACAATTTGGATCAGCCCTCAGAGCATTGCGATAACATTTGATGGCCGCCTTTGGTGCTTCATTGAAGTCGTGAACGTCGCCAGCGACATAATAGCAATCAGCGACCATCTCGTTTGAAACTAATGATGAGGCCTTTGCTTTTTCCAAAGCCGGTATGAATTTTCGCCAGAACCAGAAGTAGCCTTGAGCGTGCGCTCGGCTAACGCCTCCTTTGGCTACAAATTCAAGAAGCTCTTTATCCGTTTTGAATTTCATCGGCATAGCGATCACCCCCGCACAACTTTGCGGAAAGGCTTAGCGACTATCTGCCAGCCGTCCTCGTAAATAATATAACCAGGCTTGCGTGTTGTGATTCGATCGATCCAAACGCCATATTCACCGAGGATGAATTTGATTGACCAAATCCGCTTTAGCGGTTCGCAGGCCGCATCCTTGAACCAACAGATGGCTCTATGGTTCTTTGCACCATCCAAAATGGATGGCGCCTGCAGATGCATCTCAAGCCAATCCAGGTTTTTGCGCAGTTCTTTGTCATCGTGCCCGGCGGTAAATGGCGAATGTTTTAGTTGATACGCCAATTGAAAAATCCCGCGTTTGCTCGACGTCCCGCAATTCAATTCTAGTCCTTGAAATCGAACGTATTTCATAACGCCCTCCAATGGTGGGTCGCCGAGGAATCGACCCCCTCACCGTCACCACCCCACATGTTGGTAAACGGCACGGCGTTTACAGCGCCGTGTGGAGAGAGCGGCCCGAGTAACTAAATTTTTTGAGGTTGAAAAAAGCCAAAGCGGCTTTGAATACGCCTACTACATAGGCGCAGTGACGTTCGATCTAGCTATAATAATAAAGCAGCAAAGTCATAATGCTGATGATGTACTGCCGCATGCTTTAGATGTCAAGGCAGAATGTACGGCGGAGCTCAACGCGTGGAATTTTTTGTCAACTTCGGAGCTCCCCAAAAGCAAGCCCAAACCGATCAAGATACTTCTTCACGCGATCCGTATCGTTTGACGATGTTCTCTTGGAACGTGATACGGAGAACAGCTTCCGCCCCGCCTCGCTCATAGAGTTTGACGCCTGACAAACCCGGATTACCTCCGCAAGCTGAACCAAATCAAATCGATCAATCGATGAGACGTCATCAATAAACCTCGATACAAGCTGTTCGTCCGCATCTTGTGACGCGCCTCGCCATTGGGATTTCAGTGTTTCAATCTCGTTCTCGACAATCGACTTGGTGATCCGGTTCCGTTCAGAGAGCGTCACCAAGCGCGTCGCGGACGCCGCGAGATCTCGAAAATTTCCACTCCATACAGATGAAGGATCTTTAGCGAACTTCAGGTAGGTCCGTTTCGCATCAGCGGCGAACGACATCTGCTCACCTTCCCGATCCATTGCCCGCGTCAGTTCGTAATTTAGATTGACCTCGATGTCTTCCCGGCGCTCTGCCAAGCTTGGCAACCGAAAGGTCCAGAGGTTCAGTCGAGCGAACAAATCTGCTCTAAAATGCCCCTCGGAAACCAATTTTGCGAGATCTGCGCTCGTACCAGCGATGAGCTGAAATTGGCTTTCCGTCGCGCGATCTGCGCCGAGCGGATAAAAGCGCCCTGACTCCACAGCCTCTAGCAACATAGCCTGATCGTCGAGACCAAGGGCCTCGATTTCATCGAGAAAGAGGACGCCTTTATGGGCGGCCTTAAGCAAGCCTTTTCGCTCTGCTGTGGAGCCGTTCCAACCACGCTTTTGTCCGAACAACATCGGCAATGCGTGTTCGCCGCGAACCGTCGCGCAATTCAGATCGATAAACTCACCTTCAACACGGTGACGTGATTTTTTAAGCTCATAGAGCCGTCGAGCAAGGCGAGACTTTCCTGCGCCTGTCGGCCCAAGCAGAAGCACTGGCGCATCAGACCGCACCGCAACCTTTTCCATCCGATCGATCATCTCACCGTAGGCGGCGTTCTTTGTTTCGACGCCGCCCCGAAGAAAGCTGATCGCATCGCTCCGCTCTTCTTCAAACCTCTGAGCCAGCCGGTCATATCGAGACAGATCCAGATCGACGATCTGATAGGTGCCGACGACAGGCTCTTTCTTAGACCCTGGGCTCGATTGAATGAGTTTTGCGGGAATGTAACGCGCTTCCGCCAACAGAAAGGCGCAAATCTGGAAGACGTGTGTACCAGTCGTTAAATTGAGTAAAATGTCATCCGCAGCAGGATCGAAATCCCGATCAAGCGCGAAGTCAAAAAGCTGCTCGTAGACTTCCTGAAAATCCCATGGGTTTTGCGGATCGAAAATGACCGACTCTGTCTCCGTTTCCGGCGAGACAAGCCCGATATCATCCGCGATTTGATCAGCGAGCTTCCGATAGCGCCGCCCATGAAGAAGGATGGTCTTTTCGATCAAAAGATCGTCATGCTGGTGAAGCGCCACTGTTGGTCGCCAACGATTCCAACGGTCGGGTTTTGCGCCTGAATCGAGGTTCGTTCCGACGTAGCTTATGAGGACATGGCGTTTCATATTTATATGTTAGGATAAACCAATATTATTTCATATATATTTTTTGATAGATCTAATTGCCAAAAATATATCAACACATTGAAGTTATTACATATTTCAGAATTTTCAGTTTTCTATTTTTTGGCTTTTTCCCTTAAGTCATAGTGTCTTCGTCAACAAGAGGATGAAGAAAATGGCAAACAAATCCGTGTTTGCGGCGAAAGGGAGCCGCCGGACTGCAGCAACGGCTGTGAACAAAGCCGGCGGCTCCGCATATGATTACGACGCCCGCCATAAGCTGGCGCAGCTGGCTGTCACAGGAACCTTTGGCGACCTGTTTTATGTGGATGCGCTTCCACAGGTTTCAGATCTCGTGGAGGCGGCGGCGGCGGTGGATGAGGAATTCCTCGCGAAAGTCGCGATCTATGCCCGTACAAAAGGCAAGATGAAAGATACGCCCGCGTTTTTGGCGGCGCTTTTGAGCACGCGTGACCCTCAGCTGTTTTCGGTTGCGTTTCGACGCGTCATCGATAATGGCCGTATGCTGCGCACCTTTGCGCAAATCATGCGCTCTGGGCAGGCTGGCGGACGAACTTCACTCGGTTCACGACCGAAGCGTGAAGTCGCAGATTGGTTGATCAACGCCTCAGACATAGCGCTGTTGCGTGCGTCGGTTGGGAACGCCCCATCATTGGCGGATGTTATTCGCATGGCGCACCCAAAGCCAAAAGATGAACGTCGCTCGGCGTTCCTCGCATGGTTGATCGGAAAGCCTGCCGACACGTCCTTGCTGCCCAAAGCCGTGCAGGATTGGTTGGCGCTAAAGGCGAATGGTCAAGGCGTGCTGCCGGATGTGCCATTTCAAATGCTGACATCGCTCCCGCTTGGGCAACGTCAGTGGACGAAGATCGCCGAGCGCGGCGGCTGGCAAATGTTGCGGATGAACCTTAACACCTTCGCCCGCCACGGCGTGTTTGAGGGCAAAGGGTCAACGCAGCGCTTGGCGGCGCGGCTGTCGGATGCAGAGGAGATCACGCGAGCGCGCGTTCTGCCGTATCAGTTGTTGGTCACATCGACCCATCTTGATGCTCGTGTTCCGGTCCCAATCCGGGAGGCGCTCGACGCCGCGATGGAAAAGGCCATCGACAATGTTCCGTCAATCGATGGGCGTGTTGTGGTCTGCCCGGACGTATCTGGGTCGATGGGTTGTCCAGTGACGGGCTGGCGAAAAGGCGCTTCATCGGCCGTGCGCTGTATCGACGTCGCTGCTTTGATTGCCGCTGCGATTGTGCGGAAAAATCCTGGCGCGAGCATATTGCCGTTCGACGGCAAAGTGCATGACGTCAAACTCGATCCGCGTGATCGGGTCGCTGCAAACGCCCGGATTCTTGCCGGGTATGGCGGCGGGTCGACCGATTGCTCTGCGCCTTTGGCGCGGCTCAATCGGCGTAATTTGAAGCCGGATCTGGTCGTGTTCGTATCGGATAACCAATCCTGGTACGGACGCCAGGATGGTTGGCAAACCGGAATGGTGCGCGAATGGGGAAAGTTGAAGCGACGCCATGCGTCAGCACGGATGGTCTGCATCGACATCGCCCCCTACGGGACGGCGCAAATCGAGGCGCGCCGTGACGTCATGAATATCGGTGGTTTTTCCGACGACGTGTTTGGAATGATCTCCGATTTCGCAAATGGTGAAACTGCGGGCGACGCGCTCGTCCGCCGAATTGAGGAGATAGAACTATAGGGGTTTAAGGTCCGGGCGAATGCCGATGGAACTACATCGACTGTTAATCGCCAGGTCGCGGGTTCGAATCCCGCCGGGTCCAACATTGGGGGCCCGTAGCTCAGTGGTAGAGCGGGAATGTTTCATCACCCCCTTGTCGCCCGGGCCTTTTAATTCGTAGAGGGAATGCCTGATAGGACTACATTGGTAGAGCCCGCTCCTTTTTGGGTATGCGGCTGTCCTGGTTCAAGTCCAGGTCCTTAGATCTCTAAGGATTGTCTTATCGCCCACTTGTCCCTCGCCTGTTCTAATTAATGAAGATGGAGAGTGAGATGCAAAATTATGATGTGATGCACGACGGCGGCGTTCCGGTCAAAATGTGGACGCGCGGCGTTCCGGCCGACGAAAAAGCCCTTGACCAGTTGCGCAAAGCCGCATCCATGCCGTTCATCCATAAACACATCGCCGTCATGCCGGACATGCATGTCGGCAAGGGGTCGACTATCGGCTCGGTTATTCCGACCAAGGGCGCAATCATTCCCGCCGCTGTCGGCGTTGATATTGGTTGCGGCATGATGGCGGTGCGCACCAGCCTGAAGGCGTCCGATTTGCCTGATAATCTGTTTGGCATTCGGACAGCTATTGAGGCCGCAGTGCCGCATGGCCGCACGTCAGGGCGGGGAAAGCGGGACAAAGGCTCGTGGGGCGAAGCCCCGGAGGCGTCTGTTGACGCTTGGACAGGTCTTGTGGATCGGTTTGATAACATTACCGATAAACATGGGCGGCTTAAAAAAACGAATAACCTGAACCACCTTGGAACCCTTGGGACAGGCAACCATTTCGTTGAGGTGTGCCTCGATCAGGACCAATCGGTCTGGTTCATGTTGCACTCGGGCTCGCGAGGCGTCGGCAATGCCATTGGGATGCACTTTATTTCCCTCGCGCAGAGGGAGATGGAGCGGTTTTTCATCCAATTGCCGGATCGCGACTTGGCTTATCTCGTCGAAGGCACGGAGTATTTCGATGACTATGTCGAGGCTGTCGGCTGGGCGCAGGACTTTGCGTTGGCCAATCGATCCGTCATGATGCGGAACGTGATTGCAGCAGTGAAAAAAGAGCTGGCTCGTGAGTTTGATGCTGAGCTGGAGGCGGTCAACTGCCACCACAATTATGTGGAGCGGGAAAATCACTTCGGCGAAAACATCTTCGTCACCCGGAAGGGCGCCGTAAAAGCCGCGAAGGGCGCGATGGGAATTATCCCCGGATCGATGGGGGCTAAAAGCTTCATCGTCCGTGGCTTGGGCAATGCGGAGAGTTTCTGCTCATGCTCACATGGCGCGGGCCGTGTCATGTCTCGGACGGAGGCAAAAAAAGTCGTGTCTGTTGATGAGCACAAAGCCGCCGTTGCGCATGTGGAGTGTCGAACGGATGAAGGCGTCGTCGATGAGACGCCGGCGGCCTATAAAGACATCGATGCGGTCATGGCTGCACAGGAAGATCTCGTGGAGATCGTTCACACGCTGCGGCAGGTCGTTTGCGTAAAGGGGTAGCCGGCATGATCATCATTGACGGCGCTAAAGGAGAAGGCGGCGGGCAAGTTTTGCGAACCGCCCTCTCCTTGTCGGCCTGCACAGGCCAGCCCTTTAAAATCAAAAATATTCGCGGAGGCCGGAAAAAACCCGGCCTCCTGCGACAGCACTTAACCTGCGTCAAAGCCGCCGCTGAAATCTGTGGCGGCAAGGCGACCGGCGCAGATCTGGCTTCCACCGAATTGACGTTCACGCCCGGCGACATCCGCTCGGGCGATTATCGATTTGATATCGGCACAGCCGGCGCAACGGGACTGGTTTTTCAAACGGTTGTGCCAATTCTGCTGCAAGCAGACGGCCCCTCCTCCGTACAATTTGGAGGCGGCACACACGCCAAAGCCGCCCCGCCTTATGAGTTTCTGACGGAGTCTTTTCTACCTGTGTTGCGTCTCATGGGAGCAGACGTGCGCACCGATTTAGCCCGTCGCGGATTTTATCCAGCCGGCGGCGGTCAGTGGACAACGTTTATTGAGCCCTTGGAAACGCCTCAGGCCATTTCGCTGGAAAAGGCCGTTGCCCCCACATTGTCGGCTGAAGCCGCCGTCGCAAATTTGTCGAGTTCGATTTCCGAGCGCGAGCTTGCAACCGTGAAGGAAGAACTTGGTCTCGAAGATGCGGCCCTGCATCAGCGAACCTATGAAGCTTTTGGGCCGGGAAACATCTTGTTTGTTCGAGCGGAGCTCGCAGGCCGTACAGAGGTTTTTGTCGGTTTTGGCGAACACGGCGTTTCCGCCGAGCGCGTCGCCCGCCGCGCCTGTCGTCAGGTAAAGAAGTTCATGAGCGCCGAAGTCAGCGTCAGCGAATTTTTAGCTGATCAGCTGCTGCTGCCGTTAGCGGGGGGCGCAGGCGGCAGTTTCACAACGACATCCCCGAGCCTGCATTTTAAGACCAATGCCGAAATTATAAAAACCTTCCTTGATGTTGAGATCACAGTCGAGGAGCAAGATCGAGATCAATTTTTAGTCTGTGTGGATCATTAAAAAACGCTTGCAAGAACAGCGATCAACATGTCCGCTTTTAGCGGTTTTGCACCTTCGTCCCAATACCTTTTTTTGGAGCTATGACCAGATCTGAAAGATGTTCTAGGTGTTTAGTCCCGGGAAGTGATGGAAGCGCTTTATGCAATGAAGTTTACTGATAAAGCACCCTATTCGCGGGACGAAGGGTTTTTGGACTGCTTGAACTCGAAAATCGCTTTGTCTTTCGAGGCTTTATCGGAGTTTTGCAGTCTAAATGGAGGAATGGTGGGCGGTGAGAGACTCGAACTCCCGGCATCTTCGGTGTAAACGAAGCGCTCTACCAACTGAGCTAACCGCCCGCGCATTAACGATACGCGAAAAAAGAAACCGACCGCAAAGCGGCCGGTCCTGTTCCTTACAAAGGCGACGCCTTTAATTCAAGGCGTCTTTTAGTCCTTTGCCAGCTTTAAATTTCGGTTGGTTCGACGCCTTGATCTGAATCGGCTCGCCCGTGCGCGGATTTCGGCCCGTGGTTGCGGCGCGACGCGTGACGGCGAATGTGCCGAAGCCGACCAAGCGCACCTCATCGCCGCCTTTCAGCGTTTCCGTTACAGCGTCGAACACCGCGTCTACAGCGCGGCTTGCGTCGCCCTTGGACAAATCGGCGAGATCCGCAACGCGGTCGATAAGTTCGTTCTTGTTCATGGATAGCCCCTATGAATACGGGATTTCAGACAATGTGAGATGATTAACTTTACGGTCCGGCCAGGGCAAAGGTCAAAAAAAATTCACGCCGCAGGCGGCCGACATCAATCCAAATACTAAAGAAAAACGCCTAACATACTGTAAAAATTTATTTATTTTACTTCTTATCTAAATGTGCGTGCGCCCAGATCTCATCTTCATGTTGAATACACCGATCGATCAATTCGCGCCAAACCGGTTCAGCGATTCGTTCCGACAACCCTTGAGCGCGGGCTTGTGCAAGCACTTTGGCGACAACATCCTCAATACGCCAAGGCAAGCGCACGGTGTTGCGATCGGTTTTGATGCGTCCTGCGGCCTCGATATAGCGCTGACGCTCGGCCAGCAGCGCGACCAGCATGCAGTCGAGACGATCGATGCCGGCCCGCACCTCGTCCATCGTTTCGCACGCTTCCGCGGGAACTTCATCTGGCGTGTTTCGGGCGACGGGAGATGCTGAAATTTTCGTCATATGCATGGAGATAGCATGGGCGCCGCGGCGCGGCGAGAAGACAAAATGACCTTGGGACGGGAATTAGCGTGACTTTTTCTTTCGATCCGCAACAAAGCGATCTCTACATGTTTGTGTCCGATATGATTCAGCCAGTCGCGGCAACGGCGCCCAGGCTTTATTTTGGCAAACCCGCGGACGGCGAACCGGACATCCGCTTCACCTGCAATCCGCCTCACGTAAAAATTCAGCCCGCTATCCGTTTCCGGAAAGCGGGCTGTTTTGCTCGTTAAGGCGTTCGCATGACGCTTAATGGGTCACCACAGGATCACTGGACGCTTGTCCAGACCGCGCAGCTTCTGCGGCAAGCTCGTCCTCTTCCGTCCACTCAATAGGCGTCAGAGGTCCTGTGAGAGCGTGTTTTAGCACCTCGTCCACCGTGGAGACCGGGACGATCTCCAGGGCGTCTTTCACATTGTCCGGAATATCGGCGAGATCTTTTTCGTTCTCCTCGGGAATAAGGACTTTCTTGACGCCTGCGCGCAGGGCCGCAAGGAGTTTCTCCTTCAAGCCGCCAATGGCGAGCACCCTGCCCCGTAAGGTCACCTCGCCCGTCATGGCGATGTCCTTGTGGATGGCGACTCCCGTCAGCACCGAAACAATTGCGCTCGCCATGGCGACGCCGGCCGACGGCCCGTCCTTGGGCGTCGCGCCTTCCGGCACGTGGATGTGGATGTCCGTTTTGTCGAACACCGGCGGCTTGATGCCGAACTCCACAGCCCGGGAGCGCACATAGGAATTCGCCGCGGAGACGGATTCCTTCATGACGTCGCGCAAATTGCCCGTGGGCGTCATGCGGCCCTTGCCCGGCATTTTGACCGCCTCGATGGTGAGAATGTCGCCGCCGACCTCGGTCCACGCAAGGCCCGTGACAACGCCCACCTGGTCCTCACCCTCGGTCTCGCCGTAGCGAAATTTCCGCACCCCGGCGTAATCGCCGAGATTGTCGGGCGTCACCTCCACGGCCTCGGACTTGCCGCTTTCGATTTCACGCACGGCCTTACGGGCGAGATTGGCGATCTCACGCTCCAGGTTCCGCACCCCGGCCTCCCGGGAGTAATAGCGGATGAGGTTCAAGATGCCGGCGTCCGTGATCGTCCACTCGCCCTCTTTCAAGCCATGGTTTTCCACAACCTTAGGGATCAGGTGGCGTTTGGCGATCTCCAGCTTCTCATCTTCCGTATAACCCGGAATGCGGATAATCTCCATCCGGTCCATCAAAGGCTGCGGCATGTTGAGGCTGTTCGAGGTCGTGACGAACATCACATCCGACAGGTCGTATTCGACCTCCATATAATGGTCGGCGAAGGTGTTGTTCTGTTCAGGGTCCAACACTTCGAGCAACGCCGAAGCCGGGTCGCCACGAAAATCGTGGCCCATTTTGTCGATCTCGTCCAAGAGGAACAATGGGTTCGTCTTCTTGGTCTTTTTCATCGACTGTATGATTTTACCCGGCATAGAGCCGATATAAGTCCGCCGATGACCGCGAATCTCAGATTCGTCGCGCACCCCGCCGAGGGACACCCGCACGAACTCGCGCCCTGTCGCCTTGGCGATGGATTTGCCCAAAGACGTTTTACCGACGCCCGGAGGGCCGACCAGGCACAGGATCGGGCCTTTTAACTTATTCGTACGCTGCTGAACGGCGAGATACTCGACAATCCGCTCCTTGACCTTTTCAAGGCCGTAATGATCCTCATCCAGAACGCCCTCAGCGTCGTCGAGCTTGACCTTCTTGGTCTTGGATTTGCCCCAGGGTATGGACAATAACCAGTCGAGATAATTGCGCACCACCGTCGATTCCGCCGACATAGGGCTCATCTGGCGCAGCTTCTTCAGCTCGGCTTCGGCCTTGGTCTTGGCTTCCTTCGACAGTTTGGTGTTGGCGATCCGCTCTTCGAATTCAGCCAGTTCGTCCCGGCCGTCCTCGTTCTCGCCAAGCTCCTTCTGAATGGCCTTCATCTGCTCATTCAGATAATACTCGCGTTGGGTTTTCTCCATCTGGCGTTTCACGCGGCCGCGGATTTTCTTCTCCACCTGCAGGACGGAGATCTCCCCTTCCATGAGAGAGTAGACCTTCTCAAGACGCGCGGAGACATCCTCAATTTCCAGCAATTCCTGCTTTTCAGGAATTTTGATTGCAAGATGCGAGGCCACCGTATCGGCGAGCTTGGACGGCTCATCGATCTGGTTCACCGAAACAATCACTTCCGGCGGGACGCGCTTGTTCAGCTTCACATAGCTCTCAAATTGCGCAATGACGCTGCGCGAGAGGGCTTCAACCTCTGCATCTTCGCCATCGCCTTCGGGAATGGCCTCCGCATGGGCTTCAAAGAAATCTTTATTGTCCGTGTACTCTGTGACACGCGCGCGCGATACGCCTTCCACCAGAACCTTCACAGTGCCGTCGGGCAGCTTCAACAACTGTAAAACGGAGGCGATCGTGCCAACATCATAGATGTCATCGGCAGACGGATCGTCGTCGGCGGCGTTCTTCTGGGCGACAAGCAAAATTTGCTTATCGTCTTCCATGACGTTCTCAAGCGCCCGAACGGACTTTTCGCGCCCCACAAACAGCGGCACGATCATGTGTGGGAAAACCACAATATCACGCAGAGGCAAAACAGGGTAAGCGGCGTTTTCAGCCATTATCGTCACACTCCTTTATGGCGGACCTTCAAACAAGCGTCTCGCCCTTTATAAAACGGCGCAATTTCGCATCCGTCCGCCTTTCGGCCCTTTATCCCACAGAGGATATAAGGATTCCTCAACTCTAGGGGAAATTAAACAAGCAGCCGCATGGGCGGAAGGAACGCGCGAGTCTTACGCGCCAGGCACATCACTAATGTGGCGCAAAATCCGGATGGTTCAAGCTGCATTAAGGTACGCTCACAAAACGATTAAATTACAAGACCTTAAAGCGTTGTCGCACCTATCGGAATCAGGACGGCGCTTTAAGGCTTTGTTTTTACGCATTTCCAGGCGCCCAACCGGCGCGCACTTGAGACGGAAATGCTTTAGGCCTGAACGACCGAAAAAGACGTCTGGGATGAAGACGGGTTTGACGCTCTCCTGCCCCGCCTCATGCGCAGGGCGTGGGGGAGGAAAAACCGTCAAACAGGCTTCATACGGATGACAAAAGCCCTGCTCAGAGCGGTCTGACGCCTAACGCTAGAGCGTGTCGCGCAAAAGCGGCTACCGGTTTTTGCGCAAAAGGTCGCACAACTGTTCGACCGTCAAAACAAAGACCATGCGCACGCCCGTGTGAATCCAATTAAATGAGACGTGCAATAGACGCGTCCGGTCCTCCACCAAAGGAGGAGGTTTTTGACTTAAAAAAAATCGCCGCGCCGGAGAAGAATCCGGGCGCGGCGGTTTCACGAAACGTCGTAGCGTGTCCGCCGTTTGTTTAGGCGCTAGACGCCGGGGCTTCCGCCTCATCACTTGCAATATCGGAGTAGATGTAAAGCGGCTGGGCCCGTCCTTCCACAACCTCGGCGTTGATCACGACCTCCTCAACGCCCTTCAGGGTCGGCAAGTCAAACATCGTGTCGAGCAAGATGCCCTCCATGATGGAGCGCAAGCCACGTGCGCCGGTCTTGCGGGCGATCGCCTTTTTCGCGACCCCGGACAGCGCGTCGTCGGTGAAGGTGAGCTTCACGTCCTCCATCTCGAAAAGACGCTGGTACTGCTTCACAAGCGCGTTTTTCGGCGAGGTAAGGATTTGGATCAACGCTTCTTCGTCAAGGTCCTCTAGCGTCGCTATCACAGGAAGACGCCCGACAAATTCAGGAATAAGACCGAACTTCAACAGATCCTCAGGCTCTACGCCGCGCAGAACCTCGCCGATGCGACGGTCGTCTTCTTCCTTCACCTCCGCGCCGAAGCCAATGGAGGCGCCCTCGCCCCGGTTGGCGATCACCTTATCAAGGCCGGCGAAAGCGCCGCCGACGATGAACAGGATGTTCGTCGTATCGACCTGCAAAAACTCCTGTTGCGGATGTTTTCGGCCGCCCTGGGGCGGAACGGACGCCACGGTGCCTTCCATGATCTTCAGCAAAGCCTGCTGCACGCCCTCCCCCGAAACGTCCCGGGTTATGGATGGATTGTCAGACTTGCGGGAGATCTTGTCGACCTCGTCGATGTAGACGATGCCGCGCTGGGCCCGCTCGACATTATAGTCCGCAGACTGAAGCAGCTTCAGAATAATGTTCTCAACATCTTCGCCCACATACCCCGCTTCGGTGAGCGTCGTGGCGTCGGCCATGGTGAACGGCACGTCGAGGATGCGCGCCAGTGTCTGCGCGAGCAAAGTCTTGCCGGAGCCCGTAGGGCCGATCAGCAGAATGTTCGACTTGGCCAGTTCGACATCATTGTTCTTTTGAGCGTGGTTGAGGCGCTTGTAATGGTTATGGACCGCCACGGACAGCACGCGTTTGGCGTGGCCCTGGCCGATGACATAGTCCTCAAGCACCTTATTGATTTCCTGAGGCGTCGGAACGCCGTCGCGGGATTTCACGAGGGAGCTCTTGTTCTCCTCGCGAATGATGTCCATGCACAGCTCAACGCACTCGTCGCAGATAAAGACCGTCGGTCCTGCGATAAGCTTACGAACCTCATGCTGGCTTTTACCGCAGAAGGAGCAGTACAGCGTGTTTTTTGATTCTCCGCCGCCTTTGCCGCCGCTGACTTTGCTCATACTCGCTCCTTAAACCTTCTTTCGCCCGCCGTCATGAGACCTCGACTGGCTGTGGCGGGATTTTCGTCCCAGGATCGGAACCGCGCTGCAGATTCCGCGCCAGAGGACCTACCCCGCTTCATCATACCCTTCATACGAGCACAATACCGGGCGCTCGATCAAGAATTCATTAAATCGGATCGCCATGAAAGAGTCGCAACACGTTAACGATCACAAGCCCGAGATCTAGTCGGTTTCACTCGGAACCGGGCGCTTCTCGATAACCTTATCTATGAGGCCGAACTCAACGGCATCTTCAGGCGACATAAAATGATCGCGATCAAGAGTCTTTTCGATAGTTTCGTAGGTCTGTCCCGTATGCTCAACGTAAATTTCGTTAAGGCGGCGTTTCACATCGATAATGTCCTTGGCGTGGCGTTCAATATCGGACGCCTGGCCCTGGAACCCGCTCGACGGCTGGTGAACCATGATCCGCGAATTGGGCAGCGACGTGCGCAGGCCCTTCTCGCCTCCGGTGAGCAGCAAAGAGCCCATGGACGCGGCCATGCCGCAGCAGATCGTCGAGACCGCCGGTCGGATGTATTGCATGGTGTCGTACATCGCCAGACCGGAGTGGACCGCGCCGCCGGGTGAGTTAATGTAGAAGGCGATCTCTTTCTTAGGATTGTCGGCTTCCAGGAAAAGCAGTTGCGCCACCACGAGGCTCGACACCGCATCGTTAACGGGCCCGGTGAGAAAAATAATCCGCTCTTTCAACAGCCGTGAATAGATGTCGAAGGACCGCTCGCCCCGGCTCGTCTGCTCGATCACCATGGGCACGAGCGTATTCATGTAAATATCATAGGGGTCTTTCATTGCGGCTTGCTCCTAAAACGCGGGGCCCGCCGCTTATGGGTGTTGCGGGGACCAAAGTAAAACATGTGGGCTGCCGGCGCGCTGGATCAACATGCGCGCCCTGGAAGGATATAATTACTCTAGACATTCAAGCTTTAAGCGAGTCTTACGCGCGCGTCGAGGCGGAGGAAAAATTCGCTTTTTAAGAGGCGATGATCGCGCCTTTAGAAAACTGACAATTTTAAAATGAAGGCGCCGTTTTTCTCCCCGCCTGAAGAAGAGCGGCGCGCAGGTCCGAAGGAGGGTTTAGTTCGACAAACAAAAGAATTAAAGGCAAGCAGCGCGCTCGCCCCCTGCGTCTCGCCAAAGCGAGACGCCTTCCCCGCAAGGCGGGGAAGGGAAAGAACGAAAAGCAGCGGCGCCCCTAAGCTGTCTCGTCGGGGTCCTTCATAAGCTCTTCCTTCGTGACTTTCGTCTCTGTCACGTCAGCAAGCTCCAGGATATAATCGACAACCTTTTCCTCATAGATCGGCGCGCGCAATTGGGCCATGGCGTTCGGGTTTTGCTGGTAAAACTCGAAAATCTGCTTTTCTTGGCCAGGATACTGTCGCGCCTGCTCCACCATCGCCCGTGTGAGGTCTTCCTGGGGCACGTCAATATCTGCTTTGCGGCCGATCTCGGCGAGGACAAGGCCAAGCCGCACCCGCCGCTCGGCGATTTTGCGGTACTCTTCTTTTAATTCGTCTTCAGACTTATCTTTATCTTCTTCATCTTTTTCAGACGCCTCGACCTGTTTCCAGATCTGATCGAACTCTGCGTCCACCATGCCTTTGGGAAGCTCAAAATCGTGGGCGTCGTCCAACTTGTCGAGGAGCGCACGCTTGATATGCGAGCGGGACAGCTGGGCGTAATCGCTCTCAAGGCGTTTTTGCAACGTCTCCTTCAAAGCTGCAAGATCGTCGACGCCAAGCTTCTTGGCGAACTCATCATCGATCGTCGCCTCTTCCGGTGCGGAGACGGTCTTCACCGTCACGTCGAACTCGGCGTCTTTGCCGGAAAGATGGTCTGCGCCGTAGTCTTCTGGAAATGTAACGGAGATCGTTTTCGAATCGCCCGCCTTGGCGCCGACAAGCTGATCCTCAAAACCTGGAATAAAGGTTTTCGAGCCAAGGACGATGCGAACATCTTCGCCCTTGCCGCCGTCAAACTCCTCGCCGTCGACACGTCCGACAAAATCGATATCGAGGGCGTCGCCGTCTTCAGAGGCCGCGCCGTCGTCCCGGGCGGCGTAGGTGCGTTGCTGGGCGGCAAGTTCGTTGAGGGCCGCTTCAACGTCTTCCTCGGGAATATCGGCCACCTTACGCTCCAGCGCCATGCCGGAAACATCCGCCGGTTCGAACTCCGGCAGGATCTCAACCTGCACCTCATATTCAAGATCCGACGCTCCAGAAGCGACTTTTTCCATATCGCTTTCAAACTGCACATGGGGCTGTTGCGCCGGACGCAAATTGCGTTCTTCCAGCATCTTGTCGTTTTGTTCGTTGATGAGATCTTGAACGATCTCGCCCATAACGCCTTTGCCAAAGCGCTGTTTCAGGAACGACATCGGCGCTTTGCCGGGACGAAACCCCTTCAAATTCACCTGTGGCTTGATCTCCTCAAGCCGCGTCATCAGCCGCGCATCAAGATCTGCAGCGCTAACTTTCACGGTGAACGCACGCGAAAGGCCTTCGTTTTGTTTTTCAATGACTTCCATGTCGATCTCAAATTCCATATACGCGCTTTGGAGCGCAGTCGTTTGCTCAATTATCTCTGCGGCGTTGGCGAGGCTCTGACAACAGTCTGCAAATGCGGGGGTTTGCAGGCTTAAGGTCTCAGTCGAACCACGGCGTCATGCGTGCATCGCCTTTTTAAGTCGCGCCGTGATACGGGATGACGAACAGAAATTCAACAATTTCAGCGGCGATCGACACAGCCCCGCTTCAAAAGGAGCTGAGGGCGTTTGCCGCACTTGATTAATTAACACAAACATTCAAGCTGGCTGGCTCCGCTAGACGATTTTACGCAAAGCGGCGCCTTTTTTAGTCGAAAGCCGAACGCTATGCCGGATTTGCACCGCGCCAGCGCCAATGCCGCTCCTGCGCCCGACTGGGCGGACCGCTTCACGCCCGCCGCCGCCCGCGGCGTCGGCTCGGAAATCCGTGAAATGCTGAACCTTGTCGGCGGGGATGTCGTGTCCTTCGCAGGCGGCGTACCCAACCCCGATCTGTTCCCTGGCGAGGTTATGGCGGAGGAAAGCGCAGCGATACTTTCCGACGCCTCCTTGCGCACGACCGCACTGCAGTACGCCGTCACCGAAGGATATGGCCCGTTGCGGGAATGGATTGCAGGTTACATGCGGCGCAAGGGCGTCGTCGCCGATATCGGCAACATCATCGTCACCAGCGGCGCGCAACAAGCGTTGGAACTTGTCGCCCGAGCGCTCGCCGCACCAGGGGACCGCATTGTTACGTCCGCTCCCTCCTACGTCGGCGCATTGCAGATTTTCCAGTTTTGCGGCGCAGAGGTTCTGAGCGTCCCTATGGATGAAGAAGGCGTTTTGCCAGATGCTTTTGAAAACGCGCTAAAAACGAAGCCAAAGTTCGCTTATTTCGTCACGGACTTCGCCAATCCAAGCGGGGTTACATTCAGCGCGGAACGACGCGCCGCATTGAGCCGGATCGCCAAGCGCTATGGCGCGCCGATCGTTGAAGACGCGGCTTACTCAGAATTATACTTCGACGCCCCTCCGCCGTCGCCCATGTCGTCGATAGCGCAACAACAGGCCGGCGCAGCGAACGACGACCCCCTCGCCGCCGCCGATATGATTTATCTTGGAACATTCTCTAAAACGATGACGCCGGGATTACGTGTCGGCTGGATGACCGCCCCCAAAGCCCTCATCGCAAAAGCCGTGCAACTGAAACAATCCTCCGACCTGCATTCAGGCGTGTTGAACCAAATGCTCACCGCGCGGGCCGTTGAAAAAATATTCGATCGCCACACGGAGACATTACGCGCTCAGTACGCCCATCAGCGAGACGCCATGACAACGGCCTTGCGCCGCTGGGCGCCGCAATCGGTACGGTTCGCCGATCCCGAAGGCGGCATGTTCGTTTGGCTGGAATTACCGGAAGGTTATGATGCAAGGCGCGTTCTTGAACGCTGTATTAAAGATGCGAAAATGGCGTTCGTTCCCGGCGCGCCTTTTTTCACCACGCCCGGCGAAGGCTGTCGATATTGCCGTTTAAGCTTCTCAACAGTCTCAACAGAGAAGATCGGCGACGCCATAAAGCGTTTTGGCGACCTTCTACGCGATATGGGCCGCTAAGCTTTATTTTCTGTGGGGCGGAGCATAGCTCCATATTATCTCTACACGTATTTAAAAGAGACAATGCAGTATTTCAGGGGATTTAAGGGGCTTCTTTTTGCTTTGGCAACGACACCCGCATCTGCAGTCTCAAGACCTTCGAACTCAGACGAGCTCCAGCGGTTTCAAAGACGTCGTCATTTACAAGAAAACCGTACCGCCCTCGCGTGTTTGTAATGCCGATCGCCCCGCCTTTTAGATCGAAATCTTTCATGTCTGAAATCGTAATGACGCCGCGCCGGGCGAGTTTGCTTAAACGTATACGGCGCATCTGGTGCGGCGTGATGAAAGCGATATCACACTCCTCATATAAGTCTTTCGTATCTTCAATAAAGCGCACAGCGACCTGCCCCTCACCGACAGAACGGCCTTCAATAGATTTCCAAGCGCTTTCAGCATCGTCTCGCTCCACGCATAGTTTTAAATCGTCGCCTTCGGTTCTGTCCTCGGTGCCCCAATCTATAAACCGCGCAAAATTGTAAACAAAAGATGCTTTGATAATTTGGTCTCGTTTCTCAGCGATACTCATTTCATCAGCAGCGGAAACGACAGAAGCATTCGCGCCGGCGCACGCAAGAGCAAGCACGGCGATAACTTTCACATCAAAACGCAGAAAATAACTCACTGTATTCATCATCGCTCGCGTATACAAACGCACCCGCCACTTCTCCATAACGCATATAGTGCCCCGTCAGAGTTATTATTGCGTAAAGCGTAAAAATATACATTTGATATAAAATTAAATATTTACACCAACATTCCGTTAACAAACATTAATGTTTGGTTAAATAATGACTCATTTTTAACATACGCCCCGGGTTAACCGATTTTTCTTCTTATTAGAGCAAGCTTATTCTTGGTTTTTCGAGATTAATTTGGAGCACCTGAAGCGTCGTCCGTTCCCAGTTCCAGAACCATGTCGGCGCTTTCTATGAGTGGGGCGACACTTATGAACTTCAAATCCAACGCATCTTTTAGCGCCAAAATCACGATGAGCGTGATCGCATCTAGCGCTGCAGCTCTCATCTTGGCTTGCGTCGGTTTCAGCTTGCGCGAATTCATGACGTTCCGCTCCGACTTGGAGCAAGAGCAAACAAAAATCGCTGAAGTGATCGCCGCGAACATCTCCGCAGCTGTTATTTTTAACGACACGACGACGATTGAGGAAAGTATCGCCGCGCTCTCTCTGACCCCACAAGCGCATTCGGCTTTTGTTTACGACAGCGAAAACACCCTAGTTGGTCAGTGGAACCGACATACCGCGTCAATCGATGAAGAAACATCCAATAAACCCACCATCGCCGCACAAAACAAGCTGCACGTAGAAGTGCCGATCATGATATATGACGAAAAGGTCGGGCGCCTTGATGTCATTATCGGTCTTGAAGGCATTGAACGGACAATTACGCAATACCTTTATATTGCTGCAATTGTTCTTAGTACGGCGCTGATCTTAACGTTCTTCATGGCGCAAGCCTTATCCCGCGTCGCCAGTTTGCCCGTTGAGCGGCTTGACGAGGCCATGACACGGGTGCGCTCTACGCGGGATTATTCCAAACGCGCCGAAAAAATCGCAGATGACGAGTTTGGACGTTTGACGGAAAACTTCAACGCAATGCTGGATGAAATCCAGGCGCGCGATCATGAACTCGCCAACGTGGTGGCGCAATTGGAAGAAGCCCGGGACTCCGCTGAGGCGGCTAATGTCTCCAAGTCGCAATTCCTTGCGAATATGAGTCATGAACTACGTACGCCTTTAAATGCAATCATAGGATACTCTGAAATCGTCCGTGAAGATCTGGAAGATCTCGATAGCGAAGAGACCGTTTCTGACGTCGATAAAATTAATAAAGCCGCCCACCACCTTCTCGGGCTTATCAACGAGGTTCTTGATCTTTCAAAAATCGAGGCCGGTCGCATGACCCTTGATGTTCACGATGTGGATCTGAACGCACTCATCGAGGATGTCGCGGCAACCGTTGAGCCCCTGGCCGCGAAGCGTAATAACAAGTTGAAGATCGTTTCTGAAGATGCGCCGGCGATGCTGGTGTCCGACTCGGTGAAAATCCGTCAATGCCTGCTCAACCTTTTAAGCAACGCCAGCAAGTTCACAGAAAACGGTGATATTGAACTTGCTGTCCGACGTGCGCCCAACACAGGCGACGCCACCGAAATGGTTGAATTCCGTGTACGTGACACAGGCATCGGCATGACATCGGAACAGCTTAGTCGTCTGTTTACAGCTTTTGTACAGGCCGACGCCTCTACGACCCGCAAGTACGGCGGAACAGGGCTTGGCCTCGCGATTACTAAAAAGCTCACTGAACTGCTTGGCGGCGAAGTGGATGTTGTAAGCACGGTCGGCGAAGGCAGCACATTTATCATCACCATTCCGACATTCATTCTCAAAGACGCTGCGGATGAAGAAGTCATTGAAGAGAAAAAACAAGACGCCGTCGCCGCTCTGACAAAACTGGAAAAAACGGAAGACGTCCATACTGTGCTTGTCATAGACGACTACGCCTCGGCGATCGACCTCATGCGACGTACATTGACACCGACAGGTTTTGAAGTGATCGGCGCTCAAGACGGCGAGACAGGCCTCCGCCTGGCGAAGGAACTCGAACCTGACGCCATTATACTGGATATAAAGCTTCCGGATATTTCCGGATGGGACATTTTACAAACTCTCAACAGCGATCCGAAAACGACGAACATACCTGTTTTTGTCGTCACCATTGAGGATGACCGCGAGCGCGGCCTCGCGCTCGGCGCCAGCGAGTTTTTGGTGAAGCCAGTCAAACGCGAAGGCATCATTCAGCTGATGTCGTCCTATCTGAAGGCCGAAAAAGCCGATGTTCTTCTGTTGGAAGACGACCCGGATTCAGCAGACATCATTCGCCGCATCGCAACCCAGGCAGGGCATACCTGCCGTCATGCGGAAAATGGCGTTGAAGGGTACAAGGCTTTGCAAGAACATACGCCTGACATAATTTTACTCGACCTTATGATGCCCGAAATGGATGGCTTTGAATTCTTGCGCAAAATTCGATCCGAGGACGAATATAAAGGCGTTCCAGTTATCGTAATTTCCGCCAAAACGCTGACCGAAGCCGATAGAGTGTTTGTCTCCGATATGGCTGAACAATATCACCAGAAAGGGTCTTTACCCCCAAGCAAACTCGTCAACGCCATAAATAACATTCGCGGCGTCTCCTTGAATGCAACAGTACACTAACGAGGCACGTACATGCGTATTCTGTTAGCAGAAGACAACGTAGATAATCGAGAGATGCTTTCCCGCAGACTGATCCGCAAAGGGTTCGACGTGTTCGTTGCGGAAAACGGACTCCAGGCCGTCGAAATGGCGGACACCGTCAAACCAGACCTGATACTTATGGACATCAGCATGCCTATCATGTCCGGCATCGAGGCCACGCTTAAAATACGGGAAACCCGTTCGCATGGCGACCTGCCCATTATAGCTCTTACCGCGCATGCTATGGACAGTGATCGCAAACAGTGCATGGAGGCGGGGTGTACGGATTTTGCGACAAAACCTGTAAACTTTAAAGAACTCATGCAACAAATCGAAACCGCCGCGTCAAAAGAAAACAATGACGCATTGAGTGCCTTACACGCTTGAATTAGATCTGATGACCGACAAAAACGCTCCCCCCCCGCAAGACGGTTACATTCTTGTTGTTGACGATTCTGCGGACAACCGTGCGGTCTTGAGCCGGCGGCTTGTGCGCCGTAACTTTGTCATAAAAGAAGCAGATTGCGGAGAAGAAGCTTTAAAGCTCATTGCTGAGGAAGAGCCCGCCCTTATTCTTCTTGACCTTATGATGCCCGGCATGAGCGGCATAGACGTACTGAATAAAGTTCGTGAAACACGCGATGAGGGCGAACTTCCCATTATTATGGTTACGGCGCGTTCGGAAAACGAAATGCTGACCGCCGCATTTGAGGCGGGCGCCAATGACTATGTCACAAAGCCGATTTCCTTTCCCATTGTGCTTGCCCGCACCCGCGCCTGTCTCTCGCGACGCGACGCTGTCCTGCAATTGCGCAACATGAACGAAACGCTCGAAGAGCGGATCAAGCAACGCACCTCGGAACTGGTGGCGGCCAAAGAGAAAGCCGAGGCGGCGAATAAGACCAAGTCTGAGTTTTTGGCGAATATGAGCCACGAAATCCGCACTCCCATGAACGGCGTCATTGGAATGACGGAAATTCTTCTGGCGACCAATCTGGACGACAAGCAAAAAGAGATCGCCAACGTCATTTTAAGCTCCGGCACAAGTCTCGTCACTTTGATCAACGACATACTGGATTTCTCAAAAATCGAAGCCGGCCGCCTCAGTTTCCACTCCGAGCCTTTCAACCTGCGTGAGGCGGTGGAGGATGTCGCCGCACTCGTGGCGACCAGGGCTAAGGAAAAAGACCTGGAACTGCTGTTAAGATATGAGGCGAATTTACAAGACCATTTCATGGGCGATGTCGGACGCATACGCCAGGTCTTCATGAATATTATCGGCAACGCCGTAAAATTTACGGAGAAGGGCCACGTCCTTGTCGACATAACGGGCATGGAAGAAGAAGACAGCGTCGACCTGACCGTCAAAATCGAGGATACAGGCATTGGCATACCGGCCGATAAACTGTCGAGCATATTTGAAAAATTCGAACAGGCGGACACCTCAAGCTCGCGCAAATACGAAGGCACTGGACTTGGCCTTTCCATCACGAAACGCATCGTCGAGCTTCTGGGCGGGTCTATAAATGTGAAAAGCGAAGTGGGGCGCGGCTCCATATTTACAGTAACGCTCGCCTTGCCGAAGGCGCGCGACGTATCGCAAAGCGCCGGCAACGAAGACCTCAACCTCAATGGAAAAAAAGCGCTGATCGTCGACGACAATCAGGTGAACCGGCGGATTCTTGCAGAACAAGCCGACGATTGGGGCGTATCCCACCGCATGGCGGTCGACGCAGCGGACGCATTACGCCTTTTGGAAGAAACCCGCGAAGCGGGAGAACGGCTCGATTTCATACTCCTGGACTACCATATGCCGGAAATGGATGGCGAGGAGTTGGCCAAACGCATCAAAACGGATGCATATTTTGGATCTACGCCCCTCATCATGCTGACCTCCGCCAGTCACCATCGCGACGGCGATGAATGCGATCAGCTGTTGAGCGCCCGCCTGTCAAAGCCCGTACGGTCTCACAAGCTTTTACAAACCATTTTCAACATTTTGGAAGGCGAACCGAAAGCCGAACCAACAACAGCCATTGATAAAGCGCTGCCTGCATCGCCCGCCCCAGCCGCCAAACCTGACGGGCCTGGCGATGAGGCCCTTAAAAACCTAAGCGGAAAAATTCTTCTTGCAGAAGACAATCCCGTCAACCAGCTCGTTATGAAATCCATGCTGATGAGCGAAAACCTGGAATTCATCATCGCAGAAAACGGCGAAGTCGCGGTCGAGCTTTACAAGGCCCAGCGCCCTGATCTGGTTTTAATGGATGTGTCTATGCCGGTAAAAGACGGCATTGCCGCGACACAAGAAATTCGAGTTTACGAATCGGAAAACGGTTTTCCCGCAACGCCGGTTGTCGGCGTTACAGCCTATGCTATGGACGAAGACCGTCAACGGTGCATTGACGCCGGCATGGATGACTTCGTCACAAAGCCGGTAAAAAAAGCCGAGGTTGTGGAGACAACCATACGGTGGCTGTCCGCTGAAACAGCTCCTCCTGAAATACCGCAGGCCGAAGCGAGCTAAGTTCGCAAAACACTTTTTCCTTAAAGCGTCTCTTCTTCAATCGGATTCCGCGCCGCTTTTTTACATCGCGCGTTACAAACGTCCCTGCTATAATGAGACGCTAATACACATGCGATGTACAAAAATGGAATTATTCCTATGCCGACGGATACGCCAACGATTTCAACGCTTTTGGATATCATGGCGCGGCTGCGTGCGCCTGACGGCGGGTGTCCTTGGGATATCGAGCAAACCTTTCGCACCATCGCCCCTTACACAATTGAAGAGGCGTACGAAGTTGCAGACGCCATTGAACAAGGCGACCTTGCTCAGTTAAAAGATGAGTTAGGCGATCTTTTGTTCCAGGTGGTTTTCCATGCCCAAATGGCCTCGGAGCAGGGTGCATTTAACTTCGATGAGGTCGTTGCAGCCATCGTTGATAAAATGATCCGCCGGCACCCCCATGTCTTTGGCGATGCGATCGCACGCTCCGCGGAGGAGCAAACAAACGCCTGGGAGACGCAAAAAGCCGAGGAGCGACAGGCCAAAAGCGATGCAGCGAGCATACTCGACGATGTTCCTGTCGCTCTTCCCGCCGCAACGCGCGCTGTAAAGCTGCAGAAGCGCGCAGCGCATGTCGGCTTCGATTGGCCCCACACGAACGATGTTTTAGCGAAATTGGAGGAAGAGGCTGGGGAACTTGTGGAGGCGGCAAACACGAAAGACCCAGACGCGGTTGAAGATGAATTTGGCGACCTTCTGTTTGTCATGGCGAACCTCGCCCGGCATCTCAAAGTAGAGCCGGAAGCCGCCCTGCGCCGCGCCAACGCAAAATTCGAACGCCGTTTCCGCCATATTGAGCAACAGGCAAGAGACAATAATCGCGATATGACCGACCATACGCTCGATGAGCTTGAAAGCTACTGGCGCACTGCAAAACAAGCAGAACGCAGCACATAGAGATTATTCAAAAAACAGACGGCGTTCCCGCCGAAAAGCTCTAAGCTCACGCAACAGGGCGCAACAAATGCGCGTGCACCTCATCCCAAGCATCACGGGGCGCAGATAACATGGGCTTGTGTTTTACAGGTTTAGGCGCATAAGGGGCGCCGCCTTCAATATAGGCGGTGCGACCGCCGGCTTCTTCAAAAAGCAACGCGCCAGGAGCATGGTCCCAGGGATAAATTTTTCCCCATACGACGTAATCTAAAGCCCCTGATGCAAGATCGGCATATTGCCTCGCAGCGCATCCAATATCCGTCACCGCTCCAAGCTGCGGGGCGTTTGCATCGAGAACATCTTTGTTTGCATCCTCCACCAGACGAGCGGAATAATCACCGATCAAAGCGCCCGGCGCACGGTCAGATCCCGCTTTCAAACGCACGTCTTTGAAAAAAGCGCCCTCGCCCTTTACCGCCGTGGCACAGCCGCCTGACATTGGGAAATAGATCCACCCCATGACGGTTTCACCATTTTCGATAAGCGCAACCATGGAGCCGAACTCTTCGCGCCCCGCAACGAAATTGCGCGTGCCGTCCACGGGGTCGACGGTCCAAAACACGCCATCGCCCAAAAGCGCGTCGACAATAGAAGGGTCCTCAGACGCCGCCTCCTCCCCAATGACTTTTGACCCCGGGACAAGATCAAGCAAAAACGGCGTCAATGCAGCTTCTGCAGCAACGTCAGCAGCGGTGACCATATCCAAAGGACCGGATTTCGACCTCACGTCTCCAACATCAAGATTGCCGAACAAGGGCGTGACGTGCTCCGCCGCGACCTCCCGCAAGGCCGCCTCAACTTTAGAGGGGACGATATCCAGCAGCATGCTTTCTGTCCTCGCCCGGAGCCATGGATGCATCGTGAGGCGTTGTAACATCGACAACAGCGTCGGCGAAACGTTTCTTGAAACGCCCGAAGTTCTCAGGTGACAGACGAACCGTAAAAAGACGTGCATCGCCCTCGGCGGTTTCGTTCAGCACATCACCATGGGCGTGGAGCCAGGCTTCAAGCGCGCCGTCCGCCGCAGCCACACGCGCATGGGCGAT
>JBCDBL010000046.1:0-28001 GCA_039183635.1 Pseudomonadota bacterium | reverse complement strand
TTCTTCTAAAAACATCATATGGATGATGCAAAAGAACAACGCCCATAAATGACTCTGCAAAGGCCGAAAGCTTTTTGAAAGACGCTTTGCTCTTACCAAAAAAAGAGGCCGGCCTTAAAGGCCGGCCTGGAGGGAAGACAACGCAGATTAGAAACTCTTGCGAACGCCGCCATACACGTAACGGCCACGCAGATCGCCTATGCTGCGATCCCAACCGTCAGGGCTGCGTGCGACAAAAGGCAGACCTTCGTTGAAGATATTCTCAACGCCGAGGTAAGCCCTCAAACCGTTCGCAAGACCCAGGCTATCGCCGAATTTCTCAGAGAAATCATACCCGACTTGAAAATCGACCGTGACCCATGAATCGGTTTCGCGGTCAATAACGACGGAGCCGGCATCCAAGAATTCCTCAACACTGCTTGAGTAATCGATATTGCCTGCCGCGTCGAATGCGCCATTTTCCCATGTGGCGCCGAATACGCCCCTGAACTCAGGCGTCGGCGCACCGTTTATGAAATTGCCCAGCAACTCCGTGGTGACGCCATTGGCGCTCAACTCGTTTTCAAGTTGATAAACGCCATTGGCGTACAAGGTGAAAGCCCCGAGGGTGTCCGTATCGAATTGATAGCTGACGCTAAAATCAATACCGCGTACAGACAGGTCTCCACCATTGTTCAAGCGCGTATCAAGCGTGGGACGTAAATTTACGTCCCGCGTGATAGAGCCAGCCGTTTCCGTGCCATCGAGAAGCCCCTGTCCGCTAGGCTGCCGAATGATATCGGTGATCTCAAGATCGAAGTAGTCAAGGCTCGCGAAGAACCCAGGAAGCTGCGGCGGGGTGTAGACAACGCCAAAGCTGATCGTCTCGCCGTTTTCAGGTTCAAGATCCTCATTGCCGCCGGTGATCACAAGCACATCGAAGAAGCCGCCGCGTACAGGGTCAAAGAAAAAACCGCCGGATTCAAGCAGAGTTTGCTCAGGCAGATTTAAAGCGACCACTGACGGCGCCCGGAATGATTCGCTGTACGAACCGCGCAAAATAACCGCCCCATCCAAAAGTTCGACCTTACCGAGACCGGAGAACACGGTCGCGTCGCCAAAGTCGCTATACTCTTCGTGACGTACGGAAACCGTTGCTTCGACAGAAGATACGAACGCCCCTGCTCCGCCATCGTCGTAAAGAGGCGTCAGCAGCTCCCCGAAGAAGGCGTCGACATCACGCTCGCCGCTGTCCCCTACAAAGTCCTCGGAAAACCACGAGAAGTTAGTTCCGCCATTTTGCCAGACATCATTGTAGTTAACCTCGAAGCTGACGTCGCGGTGCTGGTAGCCAGCTGCAAAACTCAATGGCCCCGCCCACAGATCAATAAGATCACCGCTGAATACAACATCAATGGTTTCAATCTCGTCACGTTGATCGGCACGCCCGACAAGACTCAAACCCTGCAACTGCTCTGCGGTGTTACAATTGTTGCAGAACGGATTGAACGCCGTTGCATCCGTCCGCGCCGCAGCCGCAGTCAACAATCCCGGACTGATATCGTTGGTGTAAACCCGGTCAACGGATTGACGGAAACGGGTGTAACTGATGTCATAGTTAATGTCGGCGATTGTGCCTTCAACGCCGGCGGCGACTTGGAAATTTTGCGTCTCGAACGTCTCTGTAATAAAATCTAGCTCATTAAAGACGTAGCCTGCGAAAATATCTTCCCCAAACGGGTTAAAGGGGTTGGACGCCGGCACCGGAAAACCGAAATTCACAGGCACTTGAGCAAAGAAGTCCTGGGTTCGATCATCGAAGTAGCCTTCGGTATAGAAGTTGAGAACCTCGTCAATCGCCTCGTAATTGATCGCCCAATGACCATTAATGCGCTCAACAGGCGGCGCAACGCCAACCTCATTCGTCGAGAACCTGTTCACCTCGCCTGGGAAGGGTACAAACTGGGTGGCGCTTGTCGGCGATTCACCGGGCCCAACGACGCTTGTATCAAGGGTCAGAACTTCATCTGTGGATGGAATGAAAAATGAATTGGGATCGCCAACGCCGCCGCTTCGACGATCAAGACCGCCATAAGGCCTGTAATCGCGACTCGCGGTAAAGTCACGATCCGCGCGCTCGAACCCTTCATAGTCTTGGTATGCGATAGAACCGGTCACGCTCAGCCTGTCGAAAGTCATGCCGCCCACGCCAGCGATACGGAACGTTTCTCCGCCCCCCTCTGTCGCGGCGCCATAGGACGTCACTAGATCAAGCCCCTCAAAATCCTCTTTCAGCCGAATATTGACAACGCCAGCCACAGCATCGGAACCATAGATAGACGAACCGCCGGTTTTCAAAATCTCCACGGACTGGACAGCTTCAGGAGGAATGGCGCCGATGTCGGGCACAGATTCACCGCCAAAACGACGCCCGTTCACCAAAACCAAAGTAAATTGAGGGCCAACGCCGCGCAGGTTAATCGATGAGTTTCCGCCTGCGTACTCATTGTTATAATTGGAACCGGAAAAACCGTTGTTCACAGGCAGCTCGCGAAGGAAATCAGCAACGGACTCGGCTGGCGTAGCTTTAAACTCAGCCTCAGATAGGAACTGGACCGGCTGCGCAGTCGTATCTTCCAAGCTTCTTTCTATCCGTGAGCCGACGACGACGATAACATCGGCCTGACCATTCTCCTCTTCACCTTGCGCCTGCGCAACCGGAACCGCGCATAAATGCGAGAATAAAGCTGTAGTGCCCAATAAAGCCAGGCGCTTACGTGTAAGAATATTTTTTACAGTCATGTCTGTCCCCTCCAAGTTTGGATCTTTCAATTATCCGCTGGAGAAGAGCGCATGCGTACGCCGCCACCTCGCGCGTATGGAACGCCTTCACCAGTGCGTCGATATCAAAAACATACACATTGCAATTGAAATGTAAATACGATTATTGTGCTGGGGTCGAGCTCGTGCCATAAATGTTGAGTATTATGGCTTTTTTGTCACTCAGGAATCATATCAATGAAAATGTTTGTGACGCCGCGTATGGAAATAACGTCCCTCGCGTACAATTCGCGCCAACGCCCGAAAAGCAAACCGCAGCGAATTAAAGGCCTCGCTTTTGTTAGCTGGTTGGTATGCTGCACACTCATCGCAGCGCTTAGCCCTACTGCATCTGCATGGGCGCAAAGGGCGAATGAAGTATTTATCACCGCACACGTACAAATATTGCCGGGAGAATCCCCTATAGAGGCGGAACGCGGCTTTTTTTTCGCGCCCGAGAACCGGGGGCATGACAACAGCCGCTTGATCGCCGTCTCCTTTCTTCGCTTCCCGAGCACATCGGAAAACCCCGGGCCGCCCGTCTTCTGGCTCCCAGGCGGTCCGGGCGACTCAGCTTTGAGGCGGTTTGTGGAGGGATCATTCGATCCACGCTTTATCAATGAGCTAAAAATGATGCTTGCCGACATGCGCGCCGCAGGCGACGTCATCATGATGGATCAACGAGGTGCAGGGTTATCCGCTCCCTTTCTGATGTGCGCAAAGGCGGCCGCTCCGATACCACCGGAACAGCCCCTTACAAGAAACCTACAGTTCGAGATCGAGAAAAAGGCCGCTTCGGAGTGTAAACAAGAATGGCGCGCACGAGGACACGATACGGACGGATACCACATTACAGAGCTCGCCGATGACGTAAAGGCGTTGAAGGACGTACTAGGATATGAACAGATTATTCTGTTCGGCGGAAGTTTCGGCTCCCAGTGGAGCCTTTCGATTATGCGTCGGCACCCGGATATGGTCGCCCGCGCGCTTCTGCGCGGCATTGAAGATACAAACGATACGTTCGACGCGCCGCAAGGCATGCTCTCTGCGATTAAAGGCGTGTTGAAAGACTCAGAAAACGATCCCGATATTGCTCCGCTAATCCCGGAAAAAGGTTTCCTCGCCGCCATTCAAAAGCGCATAGCTGCGCTTGAGGACAACCCGCAGGTCGTTACAATTAAAGACCCAAACACCGGTGAAGACATAGACGTCGCCTTTGGCGCCGAGGAGTTACGGGCCACATGGTGGCGCGATCCCGACGGCTGGCGCATCGGCGAACGGCTTGGCGGCCTCAAGTGGCCCGGATCGCTGGCGAAAGTCGTAAACGGCGACTATGAGGATCTCGCCAGAATGACCCTGTACGCCAAAACAAATAGAACCGCTTCCATGCGATGGCCCGCGGCCATGAGCACGGCTGTGGACTGCGGGCTCGCCGGTCCTGACGAAATATACAATTCATATGCGCGCGACCCGGCGACGCGCCTTATCGGGGACCCCAACATCGGCTTGGCCGGAGGATGCGCGGGCTGGGCGGCGAAACAACCGCCGGCTCAATTCTTCGATCCCTTACAAACAAAAACCCCGGTTCTTTTCATCCATGGCGTTTTCGACATGGCGACCCCCTATGAGAACGCTGTTAACACTATAGCGGGTTTTGAGAATGGGCGATTGATTACGATTGAACGCTCTGGCCATAATCCGCTAACGGATGTTTATCGGGAAGACCCGGACAGCCTTCGTCCGATTATTCGCCGTTTCTTGAGAACCGGCTCGCATGACGGGGTGCCTGGCAAAATCACCTTGCCGCCGCTTGATTACAAGGGCCCTCGTACTGCACAATAGAGGGCTGACATGAACAAAGGGCGATCCTAGAGGGGCAAAGAGCGCCATCTTGCACAATTTGTAAGTTTGGGTTTGAACGCAGATCGAATGACTATGGGCATCTACGCACTTAAACGCCATCTCCAAAACGAACTGGCGGTTCGCGCTTTTTGCGGGCTACGCCCCATAATCGCACCGGCGATCCTTTTTGTTTTATTGGCGGCCTTATTAAACGGTTGCGAAAGAACCGTAGCGTCTAAAGAATATAATGAACGACTTCTCATTATCGGCTCGCCGGAAGAACCGCAGACACTTGATCCTCAATACGGATTATTTGGCCAAATTCAACAAGCAACGGCGCCTGTCGTTTATGAACAGCTTTTCTTTCGAAAAACCGATGCAAAAACGCTTTACCCGTTATTGGCGAAGTCGTACCGCATGCCTAACCCATCAACGTTTGAGATCGATTTGCGCGAAGGCGTTTTATTTTCGGACGGTTCGGCCTTCGACGCTTATGATGTGGTTTTTTCATTCAAGCGACTGGCCGACCCGCCCGGCGCCGGCATTCCAATTAAATATATTGCAAACGCGATTGATCATATCGAGATTATAAATCCGTATAAAGTCATATTTCATTTGACGGAACCGACCCCGGGTTTTATCGGCTATCTGGTAGAAGCGCCTATCATATCAAACGAAATTGGCGCAGCCGAGCCCGCTGATTTTAACAATTTAAGCGCGGCTGTGGGCACAGGCCCCTATCGCATTACAGCTTGGGACCGCGGCGATAAAATCGAATATGAACCAAACCCTCTGTTTCGGGGAAAGCAGCCTGACTGGGATAAGATTGTTCTGAAGTTTCTGCCAAATCACGCCGCCCGCGTCGCCGCTTTAATGTCCGGGGATATTCATGTCACGAATTATATTCCCACTGTGGATGTTCCGCGTTTACAGTCTGCAGAGGGAATTGACATTATCGCACGTCCCTCCAATCGGGCGATTTACTTTCATCTTGATATTGGCCGCGAGACATCGCCCCATATCACAGATAAAACAGGACGGACGATTCCCAACCCGCTTCGTGACCGCCGCGTTCGGGAGGCGCTCTCCCTGGCGATCGATCGCTCTTTGATCGTAGACAAAATCCTGGAGGGGTATGCAACGCCGGCGTTTCAATGGATGGCGGAGGGTCATTTAGGATATAACCCAAGCCTGCCGCCGATTATCGTAGATCGGGAACGCGCGCGGCAGTTGCTGTCGGACGCCGGCTATCCAGACGGCTTTCGATTAACCCTGCACGGGACGGCCGGGCTTTACGGCCCGGATGTACGCGTACTCCAAGCCATCGCCGCGATGTGGGCGAAGATCGGAATTGATGTTTCTGTTGAGGCTTTACCTCCCGGCGTTTATTGGGGCCCCTGGTTTGATAGAGAATTTTCAGTCGCCCTCAGCAGTTACGGCTTTCAACAACACAGAATTGTTCCTGTCGTCCGAATTACGGTCTCTTCGGACGGTTACGATAATATAGGCGGCTATTCCAACCCAGAGGTCGACGCCCTAATGCGACAGATCCCGGCCGCGCCTATTGAACAGCAACGCATATTGATGAAAGACGTCACGGCAATTCTATATGAAGATATTGCACTTTTGCCGATCTACCACTTCCAATATGTCTTCGGGTACAGAAGCGACCATGTCGTTTACGATCCAACCCAAAACCTTCGCGACCTAGAACTCTTACGCGCCTTCCCTGTTCCTGGCGACGACCGTACGGAGTCTTGAGATGATCGGCGCGCTCGCAAGAAAGACGCTTCAAACGGCATCGGCCCTCCTGGCGACGTCGTTCCTGGTTTTTATCGCCGTTTACCTTATAGGCGAGCCGACGGCTTTGTATGATCCTTTAATTCGGGAAGATCCTGAACGACTCGCTGCGTTGCGCGAACGCCTCGGTCTCAATTTACCGTTACATGAGCAATATCTACGCTTTCTTGCAAATCTTCTGCAAGGCGATTTCGGTGAATCCTGGGTATATCAGGAACCGGCGGTTATGGTGATCTTGGAAAGACTGCCGGCGACGTTAGAGCTTGTTTTCATCGCCATGGTCCTGGCGGTGGTTCTAGGGTACCCGCTCGGCTTGCTTGCGGGTTTGTCAAGAAATAATTCCTACGCCGCCTTTATTGAGAGAGCCGCTATATTCGGCTACAGCACGCCCACATTCTGGATCGGATTGGTTTTGATTTATGTGTTCGGCGTTTGGGGGAATATTCTTCCCACCATAGGGCGTGGAGAGAGCATAACGATATTAGGCGGAGAATGGAGCCTTGTTACTCTGGACGGGCTCAGCCACCTTATTCTTCCCGCAGTGACGTTAGCGTTATATGAAATAGGTTATGTCACGCGCATGGTCTCGACAATGACCCAGGAAACAACGCCGAAGGATTTCATCCGCTTCGCCCGCGCCAAAGGCCTTCCGCAAAAACGCATCGTCTCCAACCATATTATCAAGAATACGAGTATTCCGCTTATAACAATCATCGCCATCGAAACAGGCGCATTGATTGCAGGCTCCGTCATTACGGAAACTGTTTTTGGCTGGCCGGGAATAGGGAAACTTCTGGTGGACTCCGTCGCCGCTCTGGATCGACCGGTCATTGTCGCCTTTATCATGTTGACCGTGTGCTTCTTCCTCATTTTGAACCTTGTCGCCGACTTGCTTTACACCATTGTCGACCCAAGGTTGCGTCAACCGGCGGGGGGAACCGCATGACGTTCCCCCTGCCGCAGGCTACACGACAATGGAAAGAAAAACTCCAAGCAGGCTTTCGCGCCTTTGCCGGGGACAAAACCGCCCTTGCATGCCTGACCTTAGTCGGCGGCTATGTTTTCTTCGCGGTGTTCGCCCCAATCATAGCGCCGCAAGATCCGCAAGACCTGGCCCAGATCGAGCTGATAGACGCACGGCTCCCCCCCCTGTCCCTGGGGGCCAGCTCCTTTTTCATTTTGGGCAGCGACGCCTTGGGTCGCGATATATTCAGCATGACGCTATACGGGCTGCGGATCAGTTTAACCGTCGCCCTGATCAGCGCGACCGGCGCGCTGGTTTTCGGGGCTGCAGCAGGTTTGACGGCCGCCTATCTCGGCGGATGGGTGAACGCCGTTATTATGCGTGTCGTCGATATTTTCCTCAGTCTACCGGCTATTCTTATAGCGCTCCTGTTTATCGCCGTCTTCGGGCGGGGCGTTGAAAACACGATTATCGCAATCCTTGCGGTTCAATGGACCCATTACGCTCGCGCCATGAACGCCGCAGCAGCGGGGGAAATCAACAAAGACTACGTTCTCGCCGCAAAGCTTCTCGGCCTTTCCAAACCGCGCATCATGTTCGGCCATATTCTACCGAATTGTCTCGCACCTATCTTCGTTATTTTCGCGGTTCAGTTAGGGTATGTCATCGCCATCGAGGCGAGCCTTTCATTTCTAGGCCTTGGCCTGCCGGTCACCCAGCCTTCCCTGGGCAGCCTTGTCGCGGACGGTCAGGAGTTTTTACTGAGCGGCGCCTATTGGATGAGCCTTATCCCGGGGTTCGTCTTGCTGTTGCTTGTGTTCGCAATGAACGTCGTCGGCGACCGAATCCGGGTTCTGCAAAACCCGCAACTGCAAAGGCGCTGACGATGCTGACTGTTTCGGATTTGTGCATAGAGTTTGACTCCCCGGACGGTATGAAAGAAGTCGTGCGGAATGCAAATCTCAAAATCAAGGGCAAAGAGATCGTCGCCGTCGTCGGCGAAAGCGGGGCGGGCAAAAGCACCATTGGCAACGCCATCGCCGGCATGATTGCGCCGCCGGGCAAAATCACTGCGGGCGACATAAAGTTCAATGGAACTTTTCTGGGACGTTTATCCGATAAAGAATATGAAGATATTCGCGGTAATGAAATCGCTTGTATCTTTCAAAACCCCATGACGGCGTTGAACCCTCTTGAAACGGTTGGACGTCAAATTATTGAAACGCCTATGGCGAAGCTGGCGTTGACGCGCCAGGATGCAACCGTGAAGGCGAAATCGCTTCTAAGCCAGGTGGGATTTGACGACCCTGAACGCATTATGTCGTCCTACCCCCACGAGCTGTCGGGGGGAATGCTGCAACGCGCGGTAATCGCGATCGCCTTATCTTGCGATCCGTCTCTTCTGATAGCCGATGAACCAACGACAGCACTAGACGTCAGCTTACGAAGTGAAATTGTATCTCTGCTTTCTAAAATCGCTGAAGAAAAAGGTATCGGCGTTCTACTAATCACGCATGATATGGGTGTGGTGTGCGAAGCCGCGCACAGGATTTACATAATGCGACGCGGTGAAATCGTGGAGCAAGGCAATGCGGACGATATCCTTGCCGCGCCACAACATGCTTATACACGAAACTTAATAAAATCCGTTCCCACAAACACCGGTAAGAACAACCGCATGTACGAACCGGAACCGTCCGAACAAAGCGAGGAGAATTTCCTCTCCCTGTTCCGCACAGCAGGATCTGGCAAGCCCCTTAAGCCAGTAAAAAAAGCCCCTGAATTTGGCGTTTGCGTGAAGGATTTATCGGTGTCGTTTTCTCTATCACGGGGCTTATCAGGCATTTCCTCAAAAAAAATGTTCAATGCGCTGAACAGCGTTAGCTTTGACATTCCCCAAGGTTGCGTGTTTGGCGTTGTCGGCGGCAGTGGAAGCGGCAAGACCACCCTTGCCCGGGTCATAGCGGGCTTGCAAGCTCCCACAACGGGGCAAGTCGATTTTTCTAAATTTCATAGGACCGCAGACGCTGCAAAACACCACCACGAACGATCCAGCGTCCAGATGGTGTTTCAAAATCCGTACGCCTCTTTAAACCCACGCCATACGGTTTTGCGTCAGCTTACCGAGGCGCCGATTAATGTACGAAAAATGCAGCATGACGAAGCGGAAGAACGCGCACGAAAACTCATAGAAGCTGTCGGCCTTTCCGCTCAAGATTTAAAAAAACATCCGCATGCGTTTTCAGGTGGACAATTACAACGCATATCAATCGCACGCGCTTTGTCTATGGAGCCAACATTGCTAATTTGCGATGAGCCGACATCCGCGCTTGACGTTACAGTTCAAGCCTCTGTTCTTAACCTTCTAAAGGATCTTAACGAAAAACTGGGCCTGACGATTGTGTTTATCAGTCATGATCTGCCGGTGTGCCGGCACATGTGCGACCACATAATCGTTATGAACAATGGAGCGATATGCGAACAAGGCGACGCCCTTAAAATTCTTGATGCCCCGCAACACCCATTTACACAACACCTTATCGACTCTGCGCCAACCTTTAAACCGCCAGGTCTTAATAAGGATCAACTTTACAGCAACACCGCTCCATGAACACGCCAACACCGCGACTGATACCGATACAAAAGGGCTGAAAACGTGCACATTACGGATATTATTGAAACGACAGAGTTTCAACATAGACTTGATAAAGTTCGTCGCCGTATGGACGCCGAGGGGTTCGAACTTCTAATCATTACAGACCCTTGTAATATTTACTATCTCACCGGATACGACGGGTGGTCGTTCTATACGCCGCAGGCGCTCATCGTCTTTTTAAATGAAGCCCCTTTGCTCATTGCACGAAAAATGGACATACCCGGCATCGCAATGTCCACATGGCTCGGCGCGGACCGCTTGATCGGTTACGATGAAACGCTTGTGCAAAGTCCAGACGGCCACCCTTTTGATGTTGTCGCAGATGAGATCATCAAACGATTTCAAGGTCGCGCATTCACTGCCGGAATTGAAAGCGAAAGTTACTATTTTTCAGTACGCGCCTTTCGCCTGCTTTGTGAGAAACTAACCGCCGCGCGCTTTATCGATTCAGGGTTTCTGGTAAATTGGGTGCGCTTTATAAAGTCCCCTGCTGAGCTTGATCTTATGCGTCAGGCAGGCGCGCTTTTGACGAAAAATATGATGATGACAATTGAGGCGATTAGAAGCGGCGTTCCTGAGCGCCACGCGGTCAGCGCTGCATACGCATCAAATATTGACGGTTTCGATGATTATGGCGGAAGTTATTCGAGCAGCCCGGCTTTCCTCTTATCCGGTGAACGTATTAAGACGCCGCACCTGCCCTGGACCGATGCAAAAGTTGGTAAAGATACCCAAATCAATTTGGAATTAATGGGAAACCGATTGCGATATCAATGCACTATGGGTCGTACGGTCTATGTAGGCGAACCGCCTGCAAAGTTGCGAGAGTTAGAAAAAATCGTATGCGATGCAATTGACGAAGTTGTAAGCGCTCTACAGCCAGGCGTTACATGCCATGATGTTGCGGACGGGTTTTATAAATTTCTAAATCGCCATGGCATCGAAAAAGACTCAAGATGCGGCTATTCACTCGGCATTGTTTACCCTCCGACCGGAGGAGAATTAACCGCCAGCTTTAGACGCGGCGACAAAACTGTCCTTCAAGAAGGCGCCGCTATGCACTTCCTGCCCGCCATTTGGTCCGACGATGTAAGTATAATAATCAGTGAACCTCTTGTTATTACGGAACAAGGATGCGAATTGCTGTGCACTGTGCCGCGGCAGCTTTTTGTCAACGATTGATTATGGCAATACTCATATTGTGTGCATGGGACAAATCAGGCTGATTTTATATTCATGATATCCAGAAGGCGCCCATGATCTATCGCCGGCACAGCAACGCCTTTCGGCCGAACGGAAAATGATGTTTCCGCTGCTAAAAGCGCGTTGATGATCGCCTCTTCTGTCGCATCGCGCGTTGCTTTGTACACATGATCAAGATGGCGATCGTCAAGAGCCTGTGCGGCGTGAACCGTCACCTTGTCTTCAAGGTCGACGGCTGCATTCGCCGTGGAAAACGCCAGAAAGATGTCACCTGAACCATTGCCGGCGAACGATCCTGTGCGGGCAAGTCCCAATGAGGCGCGCTTTGCCACGCGTGAAAGCTGAGACGGCAGTAAAGGCGCGTCCGTAGCGACAACCGCAATAATCGACCCGTGCTCATCATCCGATGACAGAGCCAAATCAGGCGCATCCGGCATATGCTGACCAACCGCCACACCGCAGATCGTCAAATCCTGACGCTTTCCAAAATTCGATTGAACGAAAACCCCCAAAGTAAACCGAGCGCCGTCAATATCGAGCGTACGGGACGAGGTGCCCGATCCGGCCTTGAACCCGTACGTGATCATGCCATTGCCGCCGCCGACATTACCCTCGGCCACCGGCCCGGGCCGTGCTGAGTCCAACGCTTCATAGACATGACTTTGCGAAACATGCAGGCCATTTATGTCATTCAGTATACCATCGTATGTCTCGGCGATCACCGGCATCACAAATCGATGATCGTTTTCAAAAAATTCAGGATGCCGATCGATCATCCACTTTACAGTCGCATGGTGCGCCATTCCCACAGAATGGGTGTTGGTGATACAGATGGGACTGCAAAAATAGCCGGCGTCCGCAATCCAATGGGCGCCCGTCATTTCTCCGTTGCCGTTTAAAGCGTGCAGGCCTGCAAAGACATAGGACGGCGTTGCATCCCGCCCGCGCGGATGGATCGCCGTGACCCCGGTTTGGACGCAAGGCCCCTCCTCGCCTGGCCCTTTGCCCGCACTGATTGTGGCGTACCCAACCTCCACCCCGGGAACGTCTGTAATAGCATTGTTTTGCCCTGTCTCGCCGTCAAACGGCAACCCAAGTTCGCGAGCACGCCGCTTGGCCATACATCACCTCTTAATCTTTAAAGCGCTTCCAAGCGAAACAGCCACCGGTACGCTTGTCCTGAAACGCGTAACAACAAAAACAAAAAAAAGCCAATGGAGTACTATGATGCAAGATCTAAAGCGCATACGCCTAAGGCGCATACTTCTGCGAAAAAGCTCAGCCCTCGTAATCCACAAGCAGGTCGCTATGGCCGGATTTCACAGCAGCATAGCTTGACAGCTGGACGTCCAGTTCTGCACGAAGCACTTCGAACACATCGTATTGACTGCGCGTCGGAGGACCATCGCTGAAGCTTAGCCCCCCCAACAGACCTGCAAGCCTGTCGTTCAGTTTGATCGGCAATGCGATCTTGTCTTTAGGGCTCGTATTTTTCACCTGATAAAGCTCCGCTTCTATGTCCGAAATCGCATCGCTAAAGGCGGTAATGCGCGATGAAAGAACGTCATCCGCACTGAGCGCCTTTTCTTCGAGGTGAGTACGTATAGAGCGTATCTCTATGATCGTTTTATTGGCGACATCGACCGCGTCGCGCACCTCAAGGGCCAAAGCCGCCTGCGCACGCAGATCTTTACGAGAGATATCGCCTTTCATACGGGGGTCGAGAACAACATCCAAAGGCGCAGTCAAAACGGTATCGCCAACTGTTAAACGCGCTTGATAGATCCCGGGCGCAACAAGGGGACCGATGGCCGGGCTCGGGCTTTCAAGGATCATATTCTTGAAAACAGCGGCGCCGTCGTAGCGCAAATTCCAGCGAACCTTCTGCATACCCGCCCTTAGCCTGCGATTAGAGAAGAGCTTGCGAACAATCGATCCCTGCTCGTCCAATATCTCGAAGCGGGCGCCTTCGACGCCGTCTTTGACATAGAAGTAGATCTCAGCGGGCTTTATCCGGCGATACGCTTTTGCAGGCTTGAAGAGAACGTTCTCAGATAAAGGCTTCGTCGCGGGCAATTGGCGCAAAAGCGATGCGCCATCATCCAGAACATAAAACGACCGCCCGTGGGTGGCGATGACAAGGTCGTCGCCTTTCACCTCAAGTGCAGACACATGTACGTCAGGTAAATTTAAAGACAGAGGCGACCATCGTCCGCCATCATCGAAGGAAACCTGGACGCCATGCTCTGTGCCTGCAAACAACAGGCCCTGGCGCTCCGTATCGGCCCTTATGGCGTGGGCGAAATGCGTATCGGGAATATCGTCATCGATCCGCGACCAGGTCGCGCCATAATCCTTGGTCTTCCACAGATAAGGCGCCCGGTCCCCCATTTCATAACGTTTCACCGCGACGTAGGCGGCGCCTTTTTCATGGGAGGAGGCGTCGATAAAGCTGATACGGCTGTTTTCCGGAACACCGGGCGGAGTGACATTCGCCCACGTATCGCCGCCATTACGCGTCACATGAATAAGCCCGTCATCCGACCCCGTCCAAATCACTTTTTTGTCCAGCCTGGAGGGCGCAATCGTATAGAGCGTAGCGTAAACTTCGGGCCCGTCCTGATCGAACATAATGGGGCCGCCCGTGTCGCCAAGGGTCTCCGGCGCGGCGCGGGTGAGGTCGGGGCTGATTTTCGTCCAGGTCTCGCCTTCGTCCCTGCTGCGCCACAGGTGCTGGGATCCGGCGTATAGCGTGTAAGGCTTAAAATTTGAGAACACGATTGGATACGTCCAGTTCCAGCGCTCGCGCATCGTCCCGGCGGACTGCCCCATAACGATGTAAGGATACGGGTTGACCTGAGACATCCGATTAGACGCCCGATCAAAACGCATCAAAGAGTTTGTCGCGCCGACAAAGAACACGCCAAGTTTTTGCGGATGGGGCGCGACATACCCCATTTCGCTGAAGCCGATCGTATAGCGGTCCTCATAAACGGCTTGCAGCGGCGCGCCGACACTGGCGGCGGACCGGCTCGGCACGCAGAAGGTGAAGTTATCCTGCTGCGAACCGCAGACGTGATAGGGAAAATCGTTTGTGGTCGTCACGCGGTACATCTGAGCCGTCGCATAGTCCTGCTCCGTCCATGATCCTCCGCCATTGAACGTCATGCTGCCGCCGCCATCGTCGGCGACGACCATGCGGTCGGTATCTTCCGGATCGATCCATAAATCGTGGATGTCCACGTGACGCGTCGGAATGTCCCTGAACGTTTCGCCGCCGTCCACGGATTTTTCAAGCTTGAAGCTCAACACGTAGACCGTGTCGCGGTCCCTGGGATCGGGCCGCACCTGCATAAAGTAAAAAGACCGCTGCCACAGCTTTCTATGACCGTTGATATGCTTCCATGTGGCGCCGCTGTCGTCGGAGCGGTAAAGGCCGCCCGCCTCCGCCTCGATATTGGCGTAGACGCGATTGGAGTCGGCGCCGGATACAGCCACGGTCATTTTCCCAAGAACCGTCGTCGGCAGGCCGGGATTGCGGGTGATCTCCGTCCATGTATCGCCGCCGTCGACGGATTTGAACATGCCCGACTGCGGCCCGCCGCTCCATAGCTTCCAGGGCTTGCGATAGACTTGCCAGATCGTGGCGAACAGAACGTTCGGATTGTTGGGGTCCATGGAGATGTCGATGGCGCCGGCCTCATCGGACCGGTACAGGATTTTCTCCCAAGTTTCGCCGCCATCCCTGGTGCGGTAGACGCCGCGCTCTTCATTCGGCGCGAACGGGTCGCCCAGGGCCGTCACATAGACCAGATCAGGGTTTCTCGGATGTATACGGATGGTGGTGATCGTTTGCGTATCGCCAAGGCCGATATGGGTCCAGGTGCGGCCGCTGTCGACGGACTTGTACATCCCGTCGCCCTGCATCACGTTGCCGCGTAACTGTCCCTCGCCCATGCCGAGATAAACGATGTCGGGATTGGAAGGCGCGATAGACACCGCACCGACGGAAGAGCTTGCGATCTGACCGTCGGTGACGGGCCGCCAGTTCATGCCGCCGTCCTTGGTTTTCCAGAGCCCCCCGCCGGTGGCGCCGAAATAGGCCTCCAGGGGCCGGGCCGAACTGCCCGCGGCCGCGATGGAGCGCCCGCCCACCTTGGGGCCTATGTTCCGCCATCTCAGCTTTTCCACATAGGCCGCGACATCGTCGTCCGTCACGGCGTACGCGGCCTGCGGAATGGCGGCCGCCATTCCAAGCACAGCCGCAAAACAAACAGACACGAGCACGGCTTTGGTGAGCGACATCATGGAAAAACCTTTATGAGGGAGTTGAGATCGAGTCAGTTTGCAGGTTCCAGCATCGTAACCTGTTTTTTACGCGGCGTCCGCCCCGCAAGGTGAAAATAGACGCCCTCCGCCCACGGCTCGACAAGATCGTCCCAATGGGGCGACATTGCGTTGCCGGAAACGCCGGGCGCCAGCATAAACTTGGAGTTCTCCACATCGGACATGTCGGCCACCATGCGATAGGTCGCGCCGTTCTCTGCAATGAACTCAAGCCCCGACAAGAGGTCGTCAAAAGGCGCATCCGGCCGCCTCGTGGAGGCGACATTCAGCACGCTCGTGGCGCCGTCCGTCGCATATCGCGGCATTGTCAAATCATCGAGTACGGGAACGTTGGCCCAGGAAAAAAAGGCCGGAAACTCCGATATGTGCACATCGCCCCAACGCCACTTGGACATGTCGGCGCCATAAGCAGCAGAGATCCGCGCCACGGACTTGTCGACAGCAGCGTTCACCGCATCTTCACACGTTTCAACATTTTCTGTCCGCACATCATCGCACCAAGGGTGATCTGTCTCCAGCATACGCGCCAGGGGGAGGATCACGGGGTAACGCCTGGCAATGCTGTCATGACGGACATTGACGAGGCTTTCCTGCAGCGCCAGTTCGATGGCGGAATACAACAACGGCTCCGGCCGGTTGCGGTCCATGACGAAATCCCAGGACGCCAGCATGTCGAACGCTTCGCGCGCCGCGTCGGACCCGGCGTCGAATTGCAACAAACGCTCTGTCAACCAGGCGGCCTGCGCCGAATAGACATCGAGCTGAATGTCCATCACGGACTCCATAGAATGCTTTTGCTTTGCAGAGATCAGCTCGTAGGCGCGCATGACGCGCCAGGGCGGGGAGTAATTGTTCGTCAGCCTGTACGGGAACTCGGTCAAGACAGCGCGTCCATTGGAATCCGCGATCCATCCTTTCGGAGGATTAAAAACGTACGGCAATTCGTCGAACGGCACGTATCCGTCCCATACGCCCTCGCCAAGCCAGCCGCGCGCCATACGCTCCCCGTCCCATCCGTTGACAGGCCGGCGGTTGGGCAGGCGGGCGGACATCTGTACGCCGATATTCCCCTCGACATCGGCGTAGACCACATTGTTCGTCCACTCATACTCGCGCAGCGCGTTTTGAAATTCCTCCCAATTGTGCGCGCGGCTTACATTTAAAAGAGACTGGATGGTCAGCTGGCCGACCTCGGAATTCACCTGTCGGCGTACGACCACATGGCCGGGCCCGAAAGTTTCCTCCACCACAGCGTAAGCATCCGCAAGGCCGCCTGAAAAAGCGTCGAAACCAGCCTCATAAAGATGGCGGTCACTCACCACAACGCCGTTGCGGGTCTCCCGAACTTTGATTGTTCTTACCCCGGCGCCTTTGACTTTGACCTCTATGTCGCGGACCAAAAACGGTTCAGAACCGTTTTCCGTCATATAATTGTCGGGATTGTCAGGATCGATCTTTTCTACGATGTAATCCATCGTGTCGGCGTACATATGGGTCATGCCCCAGGCGATCTTGCTGTTGTGCCCGAAAGTGACCGCCGGCGTCCCCACCCAGGCGCCGCCGGCGATAACGTCGTCAGGCAGAGTCACCACGACCGGGTAGACGACGCCGGGCGCATAGAGCGGCAAATGGGGGTCCACGGCCAAAATAGGTTTGCCGGTCGTTGTTCTCTCAGGTCCAAAGACAAAAAAGTTTGTACCGGACCTGTTCGGGTCTGCGTCGCCGACGCCGCGCCGGGCGTTCGCCGCCGGCTTTTCCTCAAAGTCTTCATAAAGCGTCGGAAACTCTGGCGGCAGCTCCTCATACAAAAAGTCGAATATCTCTTTTTCCAAAACGCTTTCATGTTTCGCAATCGCCAGCTCCCGCGGGCCGTCGGTCGCCGTTTCCGAAACAACCGCCATAAAACTGTTGACGTCCCCGGCGGTCCAGGGCGCCGGCTTTATCCCCAGAAGCGCCCATTCCGGCGAAGACATTCCCTCCCCGGATTGAATCGCGAGATTTACGCCGGCAGCGAAGGCGTCAAATGTGCGCCTGGTCTCCGGGTCAAGGCGCGCATTGGTTTTTTCGTAAGCCTCAGGAAACCGATACAATCCTTTGTACGCAACATCGGTATGGAAGAACGCCTCCCCGAACACCTCAGCTGTCCGGCCCATTACGGCGCGGCGGAACGTCTCCATCTGCCAGAGGCGGTCCTGGGCCTGGGCGTACCCCATGGCGAACGCCGCATCGTTGAAGGTCTGCGCGGTGATGTGCGGAACGCCGTACTCATCCCGCTCAATCTTCACGGGCGCGCTCAAGGCGTCGCTTGTCAGGGTTTTCGTATAGTCCGGCAAGGTTCCCTTCAGCCAGACATAACCGGCCAAGAACGCCAAAACCAAAAGCGCCGCCAATCCGCCTGCGCCGTAAGCCAATATCCGTCTCATACCGCCCGTCCCTCGCCTTTTCTCGAACTACGTGTCGGAGATCCATCTCCGCGACTTGATTTTGTGTACATTGTATATGTCGCTTTTCCAGTGTCAAACACAGTAGCCCCAAAGAAAGACCCTTGCCTCCAAAGCATAAAAATGTGTACATTGTACTCCAAAAATATATCTTGGGACCGCCGATTGTTAGATTTGAAACACGCAGCCCGGCAGATACACTTTGGTTACAGATGGACATCTTATAATGGAGATACCGGCGAACATGAGCGGAGTAGATTCAAACTTGATCGCAGAGTTGAGGCAACGTGCTGACAGCGTGACCGACATTCCGGTTCGCTTCAAGGTCGACGAAGAGACATATGACTTCGGTAATGGAGAACCTAAGGCGACGCTGGTTTTAAACGAAACGAACTTCCTTAAGCTTATTCGTGAAGAGGTTGATCCGACCCATCTTTTTATGACTGGCGCGTTGACAATCGATGGCGACATGACCGCCGCCATCGCCTTCGGGGAAGCGTTTCAAAGCAAAGACAGCGCTGCGCCGGAACAGCCTGTAGAAGAACCCGGCGAAGAGAACGATGTCATAGCGTATCTCGACAATGTCGGCTTGATCGTTCTCAGTCTGGAGGAAACACATCAAAGGTATACGGATCTTGGTTTTAATTTAGCAGACCGGGGTACGCATTATTACGAAAAGCCGGCAGGCGTTTTCACCAAATGGGGTACGGCGAACCATTGCGCGAATTTTCGGGACGGCGGCCTGCTTGAGTTTATCGCCCACTATTATCCAGAGCACCCGGCCGGCCTCTACGGCCAGCAACTTGAAAAGTATGGCAACCACTGGGGGAAAATCACAATCCATTCGACATCAAACGACGCCGAAACCGACCGGTTGCGCCGTCAGGGCCATGGCGCCGTGGAGTCGAATTTCCTTTATCGCTACACGGATGGAAAGACGTTCGACCCCGATCCATCGCAGTCGAAGCGAACTTCGCTTTTCTCTTATCCGACTTCATTTCAAGATACGGTGATGATGGTCGGCGCCGAACACACGCTCGGAGAATGGCCGATCCAGGAAGAGCACTTCAACCACCCGAACGGCGCCCAGCGTATCGGGTATGCGCTCATCGTCTCTAAAGACCCTGAAGCCGCCGCCGTGCGATACGGACGGGCGCTGTCGATTAAAGCAACGCCCTTCGACGGCGGATGGAGAGTACATCTCGGCCGCAACAGTTATCTCGTCTTTGCTGCACCTGAAACCTTGCCGCAGGAGGTCGCACGACAATTGGCGGGCCGCGACGTCGCCATGCTCGGCACGGGAATACAAGTGCGCGACTTAGGCGAAACGAAAGAGTTTCTCACAGCGCGGAATATTCCAGCAATTGAACACAGCCTGGGTCTCGTGACGCCTGAACCCGTTAAAGGCAGCGGCGCGATTTTCTTTACCTCCGATTATCCGGGCGCATAGGGTCTGCTGCGTGAGTTACGCCGCTTCGGCTCTGGCGTAGCTCTCGCGATATTGCCTGAGGTTCGACCCCAGAAGCGCACAAACGCTGAAGCTCACGAACAAGGTGACGAGCAGTATGGAGTACCCTACTTTCATCGGATCCTTAAAAACGTAATCTGTAATAAGCGCCACAATCACAGGGCCGCTGGTCGCGCCGATCCCCGTCATAAACAGCACCAACAAAGCAGCCAGTTGTCCGCGCAGATGGTCTGGAGCGATCATTTGTATGGCGGCGTGAATGATGCCGATATACAAACTGCCGAAGAAAATCGAGACGCCGAGCATCACGAATACGACAATCTGTACAGGACTTAAAAAAGTTATTGTTCCAAAAACGCCGACGCCGACAGCACTTAAAATCATGACAAGCCATGGCGCATCGACACGGCCTTTTTGCTTTAACAGCCATGTGGATAAAGCGCCCCCGCCTATCGTACCGGCCGGTCCGGAAATCAATGCGATCACGCCCAAAAGGAAAGCTGCATTGTCATTCGACAAGCCTTGCGCGCGCATCAGATAGGCTGCAGACCAACTTATAAAGGCGTATGTGCTTATGGTCAGGAGAGAAGCGGAGATGAACTGCGCGCCGATCGTACGCGTATTCAATTTTATGAACGCGACCAATCCCGGACCGTCTGTTTGCTGGGGCGCCGCAACTTCAGCGCGGGGCCTCTCACGCCGGCGCGGCGGCTCGGGGATCAGCAAAAAAATAAACGCGACGATAAACCCAGGCGCCCCGACGGCGATAAATGCGAACTGCCAGGGCGCGACATCGCCGAAGAGCGGAATTCGAATGCTTTCCACATCCCCCAAAACACTGAGGATAACACCGCCAATCAACATCGCCGCAGCACTGCCGATATGCATCGATACGGAAAAAATACTCGTCACGAAGGGCAAACGCTCACGCGAGAACAGGTCGCTTATGATCGACATGCTGGACGGCATCAGAGCCGCTTCACCGGCGCCGACCCCAGCGCGCGCTGCAGCGAGCGTCACAAAGCTCCAGGCCGCGCCGCACATGACAGTGGCGAAACTCCACACCGTAACACCGATGGCGATGACGTAACGTCTGGCCAACCGGTCCGCCAGCCACCCGAACGGCAAACCAAAGGTGATGTAAAACACGACGAATGCTGGGCCGAGCAGAATGCTAAACTGCGTATCCGTTAGACCGAGATCGGCTTTTATGGGTTCTACGAGCAATGCGATGATTTGGCGGTCTACCAGGGAGAAAACCATCCCGGTCATAATCAGCGCAACAAGCGACCATCGCGCCGACGACGTGCTGTACGGTCCGGCCGTCAGATGTCCCGTCGATTGTGTATTACTTTTCATAAGTCCCCAAGAGGTCTTGCTTTATCATCATATTGTTTACATTGTACGCATAGCATTGTTTTGCGCAACTTGTTTGCACTGGAGACGTTGATAGACGGCGGCAATCTCTGCCGCATGGTGCGAGGGGCAAAAATTTTTTGCATTAACCTCACAAATTGAGAAAGTCCTGCTAGTGTTACTGGTTAGACGTCACTTTTTACTTTGTACATCATGATGCGACACACCCATGAGTTTAGGCACTGAACATGTTAAATCGTCGTCGACGCGGCGGAAGAAGGCGTCCCGAAAACGCTCTTCGACAACGAAGCTCTCGCGCGCACAGATATTGAAAGTCGCGCTGCGCCTCGTCCGTGACGAGGGCCTGGAGAAACTCACAATGCGACGTCTCGCCGAAGAACTTGGCGTGGCGACGATGGCGACGTATCGCCACTTCAAAAACAGAGACGAACTTGTCATAGGCATGGTCGACGAGGTGTGTCGTAAAAGAGTCGGTCACACGCCGCCAGAAAATGCAACGTGGCAAGAACAGCTCACAGATCAGGCCCAGCATGCGTTGCAAACGTTCAGCCAGTACAAAGGCCTGCCGACATATATCATCAAGCATGGCCCGCATACGAAATACGGCTTGCGGGTTATCGAGACCTGGCTTCAGATCCTGATTAAAGCAGGTTTTGACTATGAAGAATCCGTCTATGTTTTTCAATCGATTTGCATGCAACTTGCCAGTATCGTTGAATTCAGCACAGAAACGGATAAAGCGATCTGGACTTATATCAATGTCGATAAAATCGATCCCGAAGAATTAGATATGCTTCCGCTCGCGAAAAAAAGCATCCGCCATTTCGAACATTCGCGTGAAAGCATTTTTGAATGGCAGATGAAAACACTCATCGTTGCTCTTGAGAAGAAGCTTGCGGATACGAAAAAGCCGCAAAAGTCCTGAACCGTGTTCGAACAAGATCTTTAGACGGCGGCCTTACGTGCAGGCGCAGCGCCGCTTTTGCTCAAGCATGCTATCGTTTGCTCTAAAATGGAAACGGCCTGAGGGAAAACTTTTGACCTCCATTCGGAATCATCAGGATAAAATGCATCACGAACAAGCTTCCTGGCGCTAAGAAGCCCCGCCTCCCCTGCGGCAGGCGTACGCCGCAACCAATTATCCGCAATAATACCAAGCTGAACGTCTTCCATGGGCAAGGTCCCGAATTCAAGACATGTGACCGTCGTCTCAACGTCTGGCAAAAGCTTCGGAAACGCCTCAAAAATCGTACCGTTATAGGCTGCGCGCCCTTCAGGCCTGCCCGCCCCCCGACCAGAATCCTTAAAGCCCCACCACTTAGCAGCCCGGCTGTACGCTGCGCCGCCGGGAGGATGGAAACATATAAAGACGGGCTCGGCATAGTCCCCAACGCCAGTATGGATATCGACAAAAGCAACGCGACGACGGCGGGCGCCGGCCAATTTTACGACGTGCTCGAACATATTGCGCGACCAGGACGGCCGCGCGCCGCCATAGCCTATACCATCCGCAAATTGATATTGCCCGGCGCGCATAGCGCTTAAATAGGCGTCTTCACCATATTGCTGACGATAATCGGCCATATCGCGAAAAATCGAAGCGATAGAATTCGACGTCCAATCGCCTGGCAAAAACGAAGAATGAAGCCGTGCATAATCCTGGTTTTCAGGAGTCTCGTTCGGAAAATCGATAAAGTTGCGGTTGAGATCAACATTTTCTTCCGTGGTTCGCGCCATGTAGGCGAACCCCCAGGGATTAAGAGTATGAAGAAGCAAAACAGCCGTGTTGGATGGAAGGCGCTGAGCGCCCCCTTCGCTTATCCATCCGGTCATAACCCCGGACCCGCATCCCGCTTCAGCGCCATGACAACCGCTGCTAACGATCAAAAGGTTCTCAGCTGACGGCTCACCGATATAGGCAATGTCGCATACCAGGCTCTCGCCATCCGGACCGGCGACGCCCTCATTAAGATAGGCTCCTGTAAAAACGCCGTTTTGGCTACAGGCGCCAAGAAACTTTCGCCGTGCATCACGATAAGCGCTACCGAAATAATCTTCTGTCGACATAAAGCCCGCTTATGACTCAATCTCAAAATGCAACCGCAACGCCCCGCAATGGGGCGGGCGAAGCGATATGCCTCGTTCTTCACGATCAAAAAGGATGCCGTTGGCGTTTAAAATACGCTCGATCACAGTAAGAGTTTTAACCGTCACGCCGATATCCGAAAACACTTCGCCGCCGCTGTCCGAAACACAGTCCTGCGCCGCAGATAAAGGCGAGACATCAAACCGAATTCCCTTAACGTCAAATGATACAGCGTCAGATTTAAACGCACCGGATGTCGGTGCAAAGAACGCTTGCAGTTCTTTTGCACGGTCTTGAGGGGCCGCGCACAACAGTTGGACATGGCTCAATCCATACGCAGTGTTGTCGTGGATGCTCCATTCTTTAACCCAAACCGCCTCGGGATTGTGTTGTTGCGACAGAAAGTAGGCCGAACGCGGCGTTCGCAAACCTTCCGCCCACACTGTGCTGACCACTGCTTCGGTATCGCGCCCGTCCGGCAAGCGCACAGCACGCCGAAAACCTGCAATCTCCCCGACGCCGACCCCAGCTGCAGATAACGTTTTTTGATCCGCCGGGGCGTCATCGCTGCGCAAAGCAAGAGCATACGCGCCTTCACCGCCCTCAAGAAAATCTTGAAACGGTTTAAACGACGGCGTTAGTTTTTCCGGGTCTTCAATTCCCAGAAGTTCAATGAATGTCGATCCGAACATGACCAATCGATTCGCCGTTCCAAACGGGTGACGCATCAGCGGGCAGACATGAAAGCCGAGCCCCTCAAACGCTTTCGCCGCATCGGCAAGTCGCCGTGTCAAAATGACGATATGATCAATCTCGCGCACCAAAACACCCCACTGAAACATAAAATGTGTACAATGTATTACAAATAAAGATGACGAAGTCCAATATCTAATCGTAACGCCCGACGTTCCGGACATCGGACATCCCGGACAGCACCATGGCGGCTTCAATTTCAGACCGCATTGCTTCCAACATTCTTTCTACGGCCCCGCCGCCGCCCGCCGCCAACGCAAACGCCCAGGCGCGCCCCAAAAGACAGGCCTTCGCCCCGCGGTTGAGAGCTTTTAAGACGTCCAATCCGGATCGCACGCCGCCGTCCATAAGAACTTCAACATCCCCCCCTACGACATCAGCAATGCGGGGCAAGGCGTCAATGCTCGCCTCAACCCCGTCGAGTTGCCGTCCGCCATGATTGGATACGATGACCGCATCGGCGCCAGCGTCCCGCGCCGCGATCGCATCATCAGGATGCATGACGCCTTTCACAACGAGGGTGCGAGGCCAGTGCTGTTTTATGAAGTCAATATCGTCCCAGGTGACGCTGCGGTCGAAATTGCCGCCAATCCACTCCCAGGCGTCAGCAAAAGAGCGCGCCTTTGGGAGTGCAGCCGCCAAATTCCCAAACGTATGCGGACGACCATTCAAGAACACATCCCATGCCCAATGGGGACGAAAAACACCGTCTACCGCCTGTCGCGCCCAAGCCATAAGAGATGGCTGGCCCGCCATACCGGACCTTTGATCTTTGTATCGCGCCCCCGGGGTGGGCAGATCCGCCGTTACGACCAGGACAGGACATCCCGCCTCTGCGGCCCGTTGTATAAGCGCTTTGCTGTAATCCCGGTCTTTAATCATATAAAGCTGGAACCAAGGCGGGGCACATGCCGCCGACACCTCTTCAATCGAGCAAATGCCGACTGTCGATAGACAAAACGGAACATCAGCGTTTAATGCGGCTTGCGCCGCCTGGACCTCCCCGCGCCGCGCATACATCCCCGCAAACCCGACCGGTCCCAGTACAACAGGCATGGACAGGCGCTCGCCGAAAAGCTCCGTCCCCATAGATATCGAAGACATGTCGCGCATAACGCGCTGGGTTAGAAGCGTATCGGCTAAACGCGATGTATTGCGCCTAAGCGTTGTTTCAGCATAGGAGCCCCCATCGATGTAATCGAACAAAACGCGCGGAAGACGCCTTTGCGCGGCGCGTCGATAATCGTCAGCTTCAGCGGCGCGCCGCCAATTTACAGCCATGCCTTCCCTTCCCGTATTTTGGATACATACTCCAGCAAATACTTGCGAAAAAACTTAAAGCCAGGCTCACCGCCGCCAATGCTCCGCAAAGGCCAAATACGATTCTTTTACGCCATATAGCCGAAATTATGAGCGAGACTGAGGACAATCAACACAAATGATGCACGCCGAAAATCCTGCTTAACGGATCAAAGCCAATATTTCGCAGGACGGCGCATCATATACGTTATAACGCGTATTCTGTGTTGTTTAAGTTACGTTCGCCTGTTTATACGCCGCGCCTCAAATATTTTTGTAGTTACATTTCCCAATTGCGTACATAGTACATTAATTGCGTCTTTTCGCAACAGCTCAACAGGGGCGCAGCGAACACGCGGAATAAACAAAACCAATTGGGGAGCGCCAGAACGTGAAATCCATACTGTTAACCACAAGCGCCGTCGCCGCCTTCTCTATAGCAATGCAGACGGGCGCAGTCTTCGCACAAAACAGCAGCCAACAAGAAGGTTTTCAAATCGACCGTATCGTCGTGACGGCGCAAAAACGGGAGGAGTTCCTCGAAGATGTTCCGATCTCGATCAAAGCTTACTCAGCCGATGATATCGACAGGCTGCAGATTAATAGCCTTACCGATATAGCCCTTCTCACGCCAAGCGTCGGCCTGACAGAGGGGTTGAACCCGATTTTTACCGACATCACTATTCGCGGCATCGGCAACATCGGCGGCGAGCAGGTAACATCCGGAATTTACCTTGACGGTTTTGAACTCGGCTCCAACTCCACCGCCGGGGTCGGCATCGAGTATGACGATATTGAGCGTATTGAGGTTCTGCGCGGCCCCCAAGGCACAGCCTTCGGACGCAACGTCATCGCCGGCGCTATCAGCATCACGACAAAAGACGTGGGCGATGATTACTCTGGTTTTGCAGAAATCAGCGCAGAAAACTTTGGCGGCTATGGCGTAAAAGGCGCGGCCGATTTACCAATCGCGCCCGGCGTTTTCGGCACGCGCATCGCAGGATATTACAGACACAGCGACGGCAACATCGAAAACATCGGCGCCGCCGGAGGCCGCAACAACTATGACCGCTATGGCGGCCGCATTACGACAGATGCGAATTTCACCGATCGGCTGTCCATTAAATTCACACTGGCCTATGACAAAACAGATCAGGGTCTTGAAAATTTTGTTCCGGACGGTTTTTTGGATTCCTCGCTATTGCCGCTCGTGGAATTTGTGGATGATGGCGTCAACCCTTTCTTTGAACCGGGTACGTTTCCTGCAGGACCGGACGAGTTATTCCCCCAACAAAACGATACGGTCGAATTCAACACGCCGACAAATTTCGATGTCGATTCATTTATAGCAACGGCGCGCCTCACCTATGATTTTGAGGAAATGCAGTTGGTCTGGGTCACCGGCTTTCTCGACAACTCCATAAACAGGTTCGAAGATACGGATCTTTCAGAAATCGACGGCGTCATTCTTGATCAGGAAAATGAAGCGAAATTCGCCTCCACCGAAATTCGACTTCAGTCCGCCGGCGATAAGCGCCTGGACTGGATCATAGGGGCATACGCATCAAAATCTGAAAACAGGAACACAAACTCAATTTCTTCCGGCAGCGAAATCAGCCAGCTATACTTCATTCCTGGCAACGTACCGTTGCCTTTGATCCCGGGCCTTCCGCCAATCGCACTTCCGTTTGACGTGGAGCTGTTTCCAAACAACATTGAACTGTTTTCAACGAATTTCGAATCCGACGAAAAGGCCTACGCTTTTTTCGCGGAAGCAGAATACGAGATTACAAACAGAGTCGCTGTGTTCGCAGGCGTACGGTATAATAACGACTCATTGGAGGAACAAACCTTTGACCCCGTCACCCTCGTTTCGTTAAACGAACTGCTGACGCCCGAGTTCACCGAAACACAACCGCTATCGCCCACCCTCGTTTCATTTCAGGGTACGCCGCTTGGCGACATCGTACTTTTCCCAGGCACGTTCGCCGACGCAAACGATGAGGCCTCTTTTAATAAAGTCACCTGGCGCGCCGGCGCCAAATGGCAGCCGATGGATAGGCTTAATTTGTATGCAACCGTCTCAACAGGCTATCGGCCCGGCGGTCTTCAGTTGGCCGGCGGTCTCGTTCCACCAACATTCGGTAACGAGGAGCTGACAAACTACGAAGTTGGTCTGAAATCCTTCCTGTTCGACAATAAGGCGAGCTTAAACATCGCCCTTTTCTATATGGACTGGAAAGACGTGCAGATCTCCACCCGTGCGCCAGGCGCAACCTTCGGTTTTACCGATAATGTCGGTAAAGCGGAAGTTCGCGGCATTGAGTTTGACTTTCTGGCGCAACCGATCGAGGGGTTGAGCCTTGGTGCAGCGTTCGCTTATCTTGATACGGAAATAATCGACTTTATCGACAGCGACGGGTTTGACCGGTCAGGCTTCCGTCTGCCCAACTCCGCCGAATTCTCAGGCAACGCTTTTGTGGAATATCAGCGCAGTCTGGCGGAGGATCTCGAAGGCTATATCCGCGTTGCGTACATTTACAACGGCGAACAATTAACATCGTTCAATACCGGCGGGATTGACCGTCCTCCGCTGGAATCCTGGGAGCGGGTTGACTTAAATGCAGGCGTCCTTGTTGAGGACAATTGGCGGCTTGAGCTTTATGTAGAAAACCTGTTCGACGAAATTTATGCGACAGGCAAGGCGGCTGTCGGCTTCGGCTTTTCCGGTCAATACGTCGTTTCCCCGCCACAAAGGCTCGGCGTTCGCTTAAAGAAAGAATTCTAGAGCACGTTAGCGGTTCTGCAAATTTATGTATGCACTTCTATATTAATCCATGTAAGGATTTTTAAATGTGAAGTCATTGACCTCCCCCAGAGGGGGAAGTTTGAAACGCTTCGCTTTGCGCCACCAGAAGCAGCCTTACCTTAAAACGAGATTTCTGAGGTCTCCTCCCCCGTTTCAC
>JBCDBL010000045.1:0-28190 GCA_039183635.1 Pseudomonadota bacterium | reverse complement strand
GAAAGCACGAACTAACAACTGTGAAACAGAGTCATGTCCGCTTGGTGCGGTCAACCAAGAATTTAGAGCGTGTCGCGCAAAGCGGATAACGGATGTTGAGCAAAAGGTGACGACCACTTGTTCGACCGTCAAAACAAAGATTTAAAGCATTTCCAGGCCAAGTGTGTACGGTTGGGCGTCCGGAAATGCGAAAAAACAAAAACTTAAAGCGTCTGCCTGATTCCGGTCGAAGAAGAGACGCTCTCAAGCGTCATCGCATACATCGAAATCAGGGCGACGCTTTAAAGCCTGTTGACAATTAGGCCTTCTTTCCAGTCATCCCGGACCCCAGTTTGTCCGAAATCTTTGATTTCGTTGGCAAACCGAGCGATCCGGGATCTGTCTCAATAAGGCCGGATCGTGGAGCGCCCGATCCCGGAGCGCTCAGTTTGCGCCCCAAATCCTGGCGGATTTGGAACCATTCGAGCATGCCTCGGGCGGCGCCCGGGATGACGAAATAATTTCAATTGTCCACGAGGCCTTAGCGGACGGCGAACTCGCGGCTCACCGGTTGTCGTTGTCCCGGCGCGACACGCGAATACACTATGCCGTCTGGCGACTTTGATTAATCGCGTGAAGCATTAGGCGATTGTCCCAAGAGGCGTTCAGATTCAGCATCAATCTCAGCGCGCAAGGCCGCTAAAAACGGCTTGCGGTCGAGCCCTTCGGGAATAGCGGCTAAAAAGCTGATCGCGATCCGCCCGGGGCGGCGCTCGATCCCGGGATGGCGCCAATACAGACCGGAATTATGGGCGACCGGCGTGCACGGAGCGTCTACGGCCGCGTAAAGACCTGCGACGCCGGGCTTGTAAGGCGGCGCTGTTCCCGGCGCGGTGCGGGTGCCTTCGGGGAAAATCACGACTTGCCCCCCTGCAGCGACACGCGCCGCCGCCGCCCGCCGCATCGCCCGCAAGGCGGACGCGCCGCCCTTTCGGTCAACGCCGATATGACCGGCCCGAGCCGCCCACCAGCCGTAGATCGGGATCGCCAACAGCTCTTTTTTCAAAACGATCGTGGGTTTGGGCAGCAGGAACAAAAGCGCCACAGTCTCCCACATGGACTGGTGCTTCGCCGCGACGATCGCCCCGCCAGCGGGAATATTCTCCGCGCCTCGCACATCGTAGCCAAGCCCGCAAATCCCGCCAAGACCGGCGATGACGAACCGCGCCCACAGACGAATGGTCCAGCGCGATGCGCTCGGCGTGAGAATCGTCGGGGCCAAAACCAGCGCCATGCTGACAGTCAAAATGACGAGATAGACAGAAAAGACCGCAGAACGCGCTTTGAGCAACATGGGGAGGGGCTTGCCACGATAGGAAAAAACAGACGGAACGCCTTAAGCCGCGCCGGAAAACCGGGCTTCGGCCAGAGTGATGAGATACTTCGTGTACTCCGTTGCAAGGGTGCGCCATGCCTCGGGATGGGTCGCCCACCCCTCCTCCGGCGCGGCGTCCGAAGCCACGGGATATGCAATGATTTTCACCTGGGGCAACGCTGAATGCAACATGATGAGGCTGCGTGGCATATGATAATCGGACGTGACGACGATCAAGGTCTGAAATGCGTTTTCGTCGGCCCACTGCGCAGCTTCGGCCGCATTGCCTTCGGTGTTCGCCGCGGCGCGACCAAGATCGACGCAGCAATCGAACAGGTCTGGCGCGATCCCGGACACTTTTTGCAAGGTCTCGGCGGAGGCGTCCGGATGGACGCCGGAGATCAACATGCGCCCGGCGGAGCCTTCGGCCAAGAGCTCCGCTGCAGCGACGATACGGGCCCCGCCGCCGCCGGTGAGCGCCACGACGCCGTCCGCCGCCTCCACGGCGCGGCCGGCCTCCCGGTCAAGGTTCGCCATAAACAAGAAGAACCCGCCGAGCCATAGCCCGAAGGCCGCAATCGCGACTGAAATCACAAAACGCATGACGCCTCGCAACAATTGCTTTCGCTAGCACCGCAGCATGACCAGCGTTAGTTAATTATGGTTTGAGTGTCGCTCCGTTGCGGCGGGCGGGCAAGACGTAAGTTTGGCAAGGCGGCGCTTAAAGCGTTTCCGGGCGAAGCAGGCGCCGGTTCGCCGTCCGAAAACGCAAAAAAACCAAAGAGTTGAAACATCGTCCCCGCCCAACGGAAGCGCCGCCGCCTTAAAGACGGGAGGACAATGCTTTTAAGACGGTCGCCCGCGCCGTCAATGTCGTCAGAAGGCAGGCCGCGGCTGGCGCGATCAGCAATGTCGCCCAGGTTTGCGGGGTCAGCGCCCCTGCAGGCAGAAAATAACCGCCCTGTCCGCCGGACGACAGCGCATAGAGAATCGCCGCCGCGCCGGCAAGGCCGATAAACGCGCCTTTTAATCCGAGAAAGAAAAAATGCCGCTGGACCTGGGCGGCGATGAATTGGTCCTCCGCACCGATAAGGTGCAGGACATCGACAATCTCGTGATTTGCGGCCAGGCCGGCCCGGGCCGCAAACACCACCGTCGCAGCCATCGCCGCGAACACCAAAACCACCACCGCCGCCGCCGTCCATTGCAAAGCGGTGGAGAACTTCAACAACTTGTTGTTCCACACCTTGTGATCGTCGACGGAGGCGTCGGGCGCCGCGGCGGACAGACGGGTGCGCAACAGCGCCATATCGGCTGCAGCGTCCGGGGCGAGATCCACCTCGATCAAGCTTGGCACCGGCAGCGTGTCCGGCAGATTAGAGCCGAGCCAGGGTTCTAACAGCGCGGCTGTCGCGGCCCGGTCGCGCGCTTCGGCCTTCGCGACACCGGGGGTCTCGTTTAAAATTCGCAACGCCGCCTCTGTTTGGCGGGAGATTTCGTCCGGATCGCCGTTCGTCACCTGAACCGTAAGAGCTCCGGTGAGATCGGCGGTCCACTGCGCCGCTGCGCCGGCCACAATCAGCGCGCCGGCGAGCGCCAGCGTCGCCAGAAACCCCATAACAGCGACAACAGCGGTCAACGGCGCGCCGGCGGCGCCGGCCTCAGGCAACAGCGCCGGCTGGCCGAAGCCGCCGCGGGGCGCGTCCTCCCCGTCATAAACCGCATCGGTCACGCCGCCCCCCCTTCCGCTGCGCGGGGGTAAAACGGCGCGCGCTCCTGAGGTTTGGGCACATGGGCGCTGAGGCGCCCGCTCTGCAAGCGGAAGAGAGGCTTCTTGAACCGCTGGACAAGCCCATGATCATGGGTGGCGATCAACACCGCCGCGCCGAGCTTGTTCAGCTCCAAAAACAGCCGCATGATCCGCGCGCCCATCTCAGGATCGACGTTGCCCGTCGGTTCGTCGGCGATGATCAGATCGGGTTTGGCGACCACCGCACGGGCGATGGCGACGCGCTGCTTCTCCCCGCCGGATAAAGTTGGAGGTTTCGCCTCCATCCTGTCCCCAAGCCCCACCCAGGTTAACAGTTCCATAACGTCTTCCCGGTATCGCTTAGGGTTAACGCCCGCAATTTTTAAGGGCAGCGCCACATTCTCAAACGCGGTGAGATGATCGAGAAGCCGGAAATCCTGAAACACGACGCCGACACGCCGGCGCAAAGGCGGCAGCTCCCCCCGGGGCGCGGCCGTCACGTCCCGGCCGAACAGGGTGATAAGGCCCCGGGTCGGCCGCTGGGCGAGGTAGATCAGGCGCAACAGGGACGTTTTGCCCGCGCCGGACGGGCCGGTGAGAAAGCGAAAATCGCCTTCCCGCACCGTCATAGAGACGTCGGACAGAGTCTCGGGCTGATCGTCGTAGCGAAGCCCGACCTGATTGAACTGAACGATCACTTTGGTCTTAAACCCATGTTGAGCGGATCACGCACTTTTGGACGATTCGCCGAACCTGCGCGACGGACGACATGATCTTAACCTGCGAATCCTGTTCGACGCGATACATGGCGGACCCAAAAGGGTTCTTACCCTCGGGCCGCACCGTACGCTGCGCCAATTGCGGCCACTCCTGGTACCAAACCCCGCCGGAGGACGCCGCCCCGGCGCCGGAGCCCGAAACGCCCGCAGCCGATGCGACGGACACCCCGCCGGAGAAAAAAGCGCCTGCAAAGCAAACGCCGCCTGAGCGGCCGGCGCCAGACGCCGCGGCCCTCGACGAAATTCGCGCCCGGGCCCAGGACCGCATGCGGGCGAAAATGACGCCGGCCAAGGCCGCCGCCTGGGCCGGCATCGCCGCCGGCCTCGCCGGCCTCGCCTTTTTGCTCGACACGTACAAAGCGCCGATCGTCGCCGCCTGGCCGCAAACGGCGAGCGCATACGCCCTCGCCGGCCGCGAGGTCAATGTGCGGGGCCTCGTCATTGAAAAAGTCGCCCATGACCTTGTGAAAACCGACGACGGCGCAGAGATCGAAGTACGCGGGCAGATCCGCAACGTCACCGGCGAAGCCCAGATCGTGCCCCTGTTGCGCGCCGGGCTCACCGACGCCGCCGGCGCCGAGCTCGCCGCCTGGCGTTTTTCCGCCCAGGAGGATGTCCTGGAGCCCGGCCAGAGCGCTGCGTTCTCAGGCCGCGCCCCGGCAAGCCTCGACACAAGGGGCCTTCAGGTCCGTTTTGTCCGTAAGCGCGACGATGCAGACGCCTAACGCATCGCCGTTTCGATTGAAATAAACCGACATTTTCGATCTCTGTTGATCTGCCGTTTCCGGACGGCGAACCGTATACACTTCGCCTGGAAACGCTTCTTGGTTTTACGCGTTCCCGGACGGCGAACCGTATACACTTCGCCTGGAAACGCTTCTTGGTTTTACGCGTTCCCGGACGGCGAACCGCAAACACTTCGCCTGGAAACGCTTTTATCCATCGGGCTCTGACAACTTCTGGTTTCACCTTATAACTTTTATAAATGCACGCCTTTACACGATACGTGAAACTCTGAAAACTACCGCCATGAAAACGTTGTTTACGGAAGAAGAGATCGCTGCGCGCATTGACGCGATGGCTGAAGAGATCGTGGCCGCTTTGCCGAAGGACGCTTTGCTCGCGCCCATCCTTACCGGCGCCTTCGTCTTCGCCGCCGATCTCGCGCGCGGACTGGCTCGAAAGAACGCCACCTACGAAATCGACTTTATGCATTTATCGAGCTATGGCGGCGCGCGCGCGTCCACCGGCGTCGTCAAGCTGCTGAAGGATCTCACGGTGGACGTTAAAGATCGCACCGTGCTTCTTATCGACGACGTTCTTGACACCGGCGGCAGCCTGTTCTTCGCAAGGCGTTTATTGCTGGAGCGGCGCGTGGCGGACGTGAAAGTCTGTGTGCTGGTGGATAAAAAAACCGGACGAGCCGATGATATCAATGCGGATTTTATCGGTTTCGAAGCGCCGGCCGACGCATTTCTTGTGGGCTACGGCATGGACGATAAAGGTCAATGGCGAGGATTTCCGTATATCGGAACCGCCGAATAACCGCCGGACCGTTGGAAAACGATCCGGCGATAAGGTTAGGCGATTAAGGCGGCGGCGAAAAACGCGAAAAACCCGCCGATAACGAACAATACAACGCTGAAGCCCCAAATTCGCCAACTCCAGACCCGTAGCTGCGCGCAAGCGCGGGCCTTGGCCGGGTCAGCAGGACACGGCGCATTACGGGCGCGCCATTGCCAAGCGCCAGACGCCGCCAGCATCGCGCCGGCGCCGGCGAAGACAAGAGCCTTGTGTTTGCCCATCCACGTGATTTGAGGCGCAGCTTCGATAAGCCCCGCCATGACGGCGCCAAGACCAAGACTGACCAAGAGCGCCGGCAACGCGCAACAAATCAGCGTCGATGCGGATACAAACAACGACAATGTCGCAGGCAAAACGCTGGGCGATTTCGGATCGTCTGCAACGCCGGTCATGTCGCCGGCGTCCGTTCGATCGACACCAGCGAATATCCCGAATCTCGGATGAGCTTGCCAATAACTTCATCGTCCAGCGTTTGGCCTGGCTTCATCGCCACACGAATAACGCCGACGGATAGATCGACATCCACCGCATCAACGGCCGCCTGTTTGCCAAAAACCTTTTTAACGGCCTGGGCGCAAAAATCGCACACGAGCCCGTTGACGTTCGCAGTCACGACCTCTCCTTTCGCAGCCTCCATCGATGAGGTCTTGCTTCCGGCGTCGCCTTCCGCCTCGGGAGACGCGTCATGCTTATGATCATCGTGCTTATGATCACCATGTTTGTGGTCATCGTGTTTGTGGTTGTCATGGTCATGCGCCTCAGCGCCATCGGCCGATTGCGCCGCATCAGCAAAAGCAGTGTTGGCGAACACGAGCGCGCCGCTAAGGGCTGCAAGCATTACAAAACGTTTCATGAATCTGTTCCTCATTTTAAAATCGAATGACGTAGTTAAAGAGAAATTCTTCTGTTTGCGGCGTATAACCGACTTCCATCAGTTGTACGCCGTAGAAGAAACGCAAAAGCGGGGTCGCCGTCACCGGCTCCCCCGCTTCGGGGGCGTGCTGCAATTGAACCATCGCCCAGGTGTGAAGATCGCCGTACTCGCCCACATAGGGCGCAACGCCGATACGGGCCCACTGACGAACGGAAGCATCGCCGCCGAAATCAGAGGCCCGCACCTCGTAGGAGGTGAACCAGCGCCGGGTCTCCCAATCGGCGGCGATCTCGACAAAGCCGGCGCGCCGGGCGCCGTCCTCGCCGAAGGGGTCCGCCGCGCCGGCGCCGAGTTTCAGATAAAGATTGCCCTGGGACTTTGGCGCGTTCCAGCGTTTGAGGAGGCGATTTGCCTGGAGCCCCGCAAACTGGACGTCCTCGTCCCAGTTCCGTTCGGCGTAGAGCCCCACGGAGGACCGGAAGGTCGGTGAATAATGGACATGCAGGGAGGAGAAATCTCCTGTGTTCCGCTGCATGACGGTGACGCCGCCGGGATAGGACACGGGCCGGGCCTCGCCGGGCGCAATACCGCACGCCAACGACAGCCCCGCCGCGCCTATGGCGGCGAGAAACGGGTTTTTCAATGAAAAAATCCTTTCCGCGAATGTGATCCCGATACGTAACGTTCAAGGATCAGATGCGCGGAGGGGGAGGCTCCAAGGCCGAAAGGGCGCCAAGCGCCTGGTCATCCGGAAAACGGACGCGAGGGCCCATGCGCGGCAGCGCACGGACCTGCGAGGGAGAAAAGGCGAGGAAAACGCTTGCCAAAGCAGGACAACAGCACAAACCGTCCGTACTCATGGGATCGTCCTGTTGATCGGGCGTCGCGCCGCCCATATCACCGCCCATATCACCGCCATGGGCCGCCATCTCGTCGCAGTGATCGGCCGCCATGGCGTCCATCGCCGCGGCGGGCGCCGCAGCGCTCGCGAGGCAATGCAGCGTCGCCGCATCCGCCGTCGAAGACAGAGCGAAAAGCGCCGCAAGGGCGAGGATCATATGCCGGACGCCAAGCATGAAAAGGGATTTTGCGCGCCCGCCGCCTTCAGGTCAAGGGGACGCCCCTAACCCCAGAAACACAGCAATAAAAGTCGCGCCATATCAGCGTTGCATGAGCTGTCAATGTGGTGTTCCTTCTTCCCCCCGCACAGCGGGGGAAGCAGCCCGCGGGGTCGAAGTGGGGCGAATGCTTCCAACCCTTCATAAATCATAAGCTTATTGGAACGCTGCAAGCCCCCTCCGTCGGCGCGCCGACACCTCCCCCGCCAAAGCGGGGAGGGAAGGATGTGTCCATCGTAATCCGCAACACGTTCTAAAACGCAAGCGGTTTGGCCTGTTTCACATGCTCAAGCGCCTGAACCGCAACCAACGTCTCCTCCGACAGAGGCTCGTCCACGGCGACAAGGGCGATGGCGTCCCCGCCGGCCTTGTCGCGGCCAAGGTTGAAGGTGGCGATGTTGAGCCCGGCGTCCCCAAGCGCGACGCCGAGGGCGCCGATAAAGCCCGGCTTGTCTTCGTTGGTGACGTACAGCATGTGCGCCGAGAAATCAGAGTCGAGATCGATGCCCTTAATCTTGGTGATCCGCGGATGGCCGGCGAACAGGGCGCCCGAAACGGCGCGGTCCTGACGTTCCGTGATAACGCGAAGGGTGATCAGGCTGTCGAAATCACCGCCGTCGTCAGTGAACACCTCAGAGATTTTGACGCCCCGCTCCTTGGCGACGCCGGGCGCCGAGACGACGTTCACCCCCTGGAGCATCGGTTTCAAAAGCCCGGCGACGGCCGCGGCGGTGAGCGGCCTTGTGTTCAGACCACTGACGGCGCCGGCGTAAGTAATCTCAAGCTCCTCGACGCCGGTCTCCGTCAGTTGCCCGGCGAACAGGCCGAGCTTTTCAGCAAGCGTGATGAACGGCGTCAGACGCGGCGCCTCTTCGGCCGTGATCGAGGGCATGTTGAGGGCGTTCGTGACGGCGCCGTTCAACAGATAATCCGACATTTGCTCGGCCACCTGAATGGCGACGTTCTCCTGGGCCTCCCTGGTGGACGCCCCCAGATGCGGGGTCAGCACCACGTTGTCATAGCCGAACAATGGGTGCGCCTTCGCCGGCTCCTCGGCGAACACGTCGAGCGCCGCCCCGGCCACATGGCCGGCGTCGATCGCCTCTTTCAGCGCATCCTCGTCAACAAGGCCGCCCCGGGCGCAATTGACGATGCGCACGCCGGCCTTCGTCTTGGCGATGTTCTCCCTGGACAAAATATTACGGGTCTGATCCGTCAACGGCGTATGCAGGGTAATGATGTCAGCCTCGGCCAGCAGCTCGTCAAGCTCCGCCTTTTTCACCCCAAGCTCCGTCGCGCGCTCCGCTGTTAAAAAGGGATCATAAGCGAGGACATGCATTTTCAGGCCCAGCGCCCGGTCGGCGACGATGGAGCCGATATTGCCGCACCCGATGAGGCCAAGCTTTTTGGAAAACAGCTCCGCCCCCATGAATTTCGACTTCTCCCACTTGCCGGCATGGGTGGATTCGTTCGCCTGCGGAATGCGCCGGGCGAGGGAAAACATCATGGCGACGGCATGCTCGGCGGTGGTGATCGCGTTGCCGTAGGGCGTGTTCATGACGACGACGCCTTTGGCGGTGGCCGCGGCGATGTCGATATTGTCGACGCCGATCCCGGCCCGGCCGATCACCTTCAAATTGTCCGCCGCAGCGATGATTTTTTCCGTGGCCTTGGTGGCGGACCGCACCGCAAGGCCGTCATATTGGCCGATCATATCGGCCAGCTTGTCTTTGTCAGGACCAAGGTCCGGTTGATAATCGACCTCCAAACCGCGATCTTTAAAAATTTGAACGGCGGTCGGGCTCAGCTTGTCGGAAATCAGAACTTTCGGCATGTGCAGGGTTCCTTTTATGATGTGGCGCAAGACGCGTTAAAACTCGAAAAACACGCCCGATATGAGTGAGCACCCACTTCCAAACTCTTCTGTTGACGTCTTTTGCGGTTTTGTTCGCCCATCATCCTTATTTTACCGGTCCGTCTGCTTTGCATTTTAAGGACGCAGAATGAAAGGCGGCGATGCGTTAGGATGACCCGTCGGCAAGAGCGGCCTCGAAGGCCCAGTCGAGCCACGGCGTCAGGGCGTCGACATCGTCCGTCTCCACCGTCGGGCCGCACCAAATCCGCAATCCCGGCGGGGCGGCGCGATAGCCGGCGATGTCGTAGGCGACGTCTTCGCGCTCCAACATTTTTGTCATGGTTTTAACAAACGCCGTTTGCGCGTCGTCGGGCCTCTGCGCGATACGCGGGTCGACGATCTTGAGGCATACGGACGTGTTCGACCGCGTTGCGGGGTCTTCCGCCAGAAAATCGACCCAGTCCGTGCGCCCGGTCCAATCGGCCAGAACGGCGAGATTATCGTCAGCCCGGCGCATCAACCCGTCCAATCCGCCGACAGAAGCCGCCCATGACAGAGCGTCGAGATAATCCTCAACACAGAGCATAGACGGCGTGTTTATGGTCGCGCCTTCGAAAATCGCTTCGTTCAGCTTGCCGCCCTTGGTCATGCGGAACAATTTCGGCAAAGGTCGTGGGGGAACAAACGTTTCAAGGCGCTCCACCGCCCGCGGGCTCAGGATCAAAACGCCGTGGGCGGCTTCTCCGCCGAGGCATTTCTGCCAGGAGAAGGTCACGACATCGAGTTTCGGCCAGTCAAGATCCTGGGCGAAGGCCGCGGAGGTGGCGTCGCAGATGACGACGCCCTCGCGATCCGCAACGATCCAGTCCGCGTTCGGAACCCGCACCCCGGACGTCGTGCCGTTCCAGGTGAACACGGCGTCCCGGGCGGCATCGTAAGCGGACAAATCCGGCAACGCGCCGTAGTCGGCCTCGATCAGGCGCGCATCGTCCAACTTTAACTGCTGGGTCGTGTCGGTCGCCCAGTCTTTGCCGAAGCTTTCCCAGAAGAAAATATCCGCCGGCCGCACGCCCAGCATCGACCACATGGCCATCTCCACCGCGCCGGTATCAGACGCCGGCACAATGCCGATCCGATAATCCGCAGGAACGCGCAAGATGTCTCTTGTACGGTCGATCGCCTCGCCCAAGCGCGCTTTGCCCACGGAGGAGCGGTGGGAGCGGCCGAGGGGCGCGGAGCTCAAATTTTGAGAAGACCATCCGGGCCGCTTCGCGCAGGGGCCGGATGAAAAATGAGGCGACGCCGGGCGGCGCGCCGGTTTCGTTAAATCTGTCATGTCCTCTACCCTTTCAGATAGGCGCCCTTCGTTGGGGAAGGGTGTCCCACCGCCTATGTGCGCCGTGAGTCCTTAAAAGTCAATTAAATTTGCTTTACGCCCCGGTCCGGACCAGACTTTTCAAGAGCTGCGTTCCAAACACGTTGTTTAACGAAAAAAATCCGCAGCGGACGAGAAAAATATGGCGGAAACGCAAACATCGGAGGGTGCGCCGAGCGCAAAAGACTGGGCGTTATTGCTAAGCATCGTGATTATGGGCGGATCGTCTTTTGCGCTGATCCGACTGGCTATTGACGCCGCCCCGCCGGTTTGGGTCGGCGCAATTCGTCTTTGGATCGCTGCAGGCCTGCTTTATGTGTTGATGCGCGCCAGCGGACGACGCCTTCCCCCATTTTTTATCAAGGACAAGGACGGCGACTGGCGCATGGAGCCTAAATGGCGGTCCATGTCCGCCGTCGGCGTTGTCGGCGGCGCGCTCCCGTTCATGCTTATTCCGTGGGCACAGCAATATATCGATAGCAGCCTCGCCGGCATTTATATGGCGGTCATGCCGCTGTCCACCGTCGGACTTGCGTACATATTCGCCGACGAAACAATAAGCTTGCGAAAGGCGGCGGGATTTTGCCTCGGCTTTGTCGGTATTCTTATACTTATGGGCCCATCGGCCCTCGCCCAGGCGGGACGCGGAAATTTTCTCGCTGAAGCCGCTATTTTGTGCGCCGCGAATTTATATGCAATCGCCTCCATCATTACACGCCGCGCACCGGAAATGTCCGCACGCAGTTTCGCCGCAGGCAGCATCCTCGTCGGCGCCGTGTTCGCAACACCGCCGGTGATATGGGTTAGCCCGCCGACAGATTTTAGCTTTTCATCAGGTGCGGCGATTGTCGCGCTTGGACTTTTTCCAAGCGGCCTGGCCAGTATTTCGATTATATCCCTGGTCCGGTCGGCTGGTCCGGGCTTTATGTCGCTTTCGAACTACCTAACGCCTTTATGGGCTGTCGCACTGGGAATTATATTCTTTACAGAAAGCTTATCGTCAAACGCCGTGATTGCGCTTGCGGTGATCTTTTCAGGCCTTCTTATCAGCCAAACCCCGCGCAACCTTCTTTCAACTTTCGTCAAAAAATTTAAGGGGCGAGAACGCCCCCCGCCAAAACCATGAGGACCAATCTCAACACAGACCAAAAGCTCTAGCGCATAGAATTGCTATAGGCGGGTTACGGACTTATTCGCCAATATGTAGGTTGCAAACATGATTCAAGGGGCCTGCGCCCGCGCCGTACCCCGGCGCAGTGCGTATCGCCGTACGAACATAAAGCCTGGCCCGCTCGACAGCTTCTTTAACGCTGTGGCCTTGGGCCAATCCAGCGGCGATAGCGGACGCCAGCGTGCACCCTGTCCCATGGGTGCTCTGCGTTTCAAGCCGCTCTCCTGGATAGGCGAACTCCCCTTCATCCGTCGCAAGAAAATCGATAATCGTATCGCCCCTCATATGACCGCCTTTCACAAGAACGGCGCGCGATCCAAGCGTGAGCAGCATTTCAGCTGCATGCGCCAAATCATCGTCATTTTGGATTGTAAGTCCCGTCAACGCTTCGGCTTCGGGTATGTTCGGGGTTATAATATCTGCATATCGAATAAGTTCGGCCTTAATGAGATTGATCGCTTCTTCGTCCATCAATCGCACGCCGCTTGTCGATACCATGACCGGATCGACCACCCATGGAACATCGGCTGCATTCTTCTGTAAAGACTCTATGACGGCGCGACATGCCTCTAACCCGCCCAACATACCGGTTTTTACGACATCAGCGCCAATATCCGACATTGCTTTTTCGATCTGACCGGTAATGACGTCAGAAGGAGTTTCATGTACGGCATAGACATCTTGCGTATCCTGCACGGTGAGCGCCGTTACAGCAGTTGCGGCGTATACGCCATGGGCGGTGAGCGTTTTCACGTCGGCTTGCAGGCCGGCGCCGCCGCTTGAATCGGAGCCCGCGACAACGAGAACGCGTCCCTTCAATTGTGTTTGCATCATATTTATCAGGCGCTCGCAGACGCTTCGGTTAGCGCCGTGACGATATCGTCAACGACGGCGTGGACAAGACTGTTATCTTCCCCTTCCGCCATCACCCGCACCACGGGTTCTGTCCCAGACTTTCGTATGACAAGACGCCCGGCTCCATTCAAACGCGTCTCGCCATCTTTAATCGCTTCAACCACTTGGGGGCGCTCCAACGGCGCGCCGCCTTTATACCGCACATTGCGCAACAACTGCGGATAGGGGTCGAAAATCTTGCAAGCCTCGCTCACGGGCTTGTCCTGGCCGCTGACGACAGCGAGGATTTGAAGCGCCGCCACAAGGCCGTCGCCCGTCGTCGCGAAATCGTTTAAAATAATGTGCCCTGACGGCTCGCCACCGACATTGATCGTGTTTTCCCGCATCGCCTCGACCACATACCGGTCGCCGACTTTCGTACGCACAAGCTCAAGGCCGTCCTTTTTCAAAGCCTTCTCAAGGCCGAGATTCGACATCACCGTCGAGACGACCCCGCCGCCTTTCAATTTGCCCGACGCCTTCCAGGATCTGGCGATCAATCCGATCATCTGATCGCCGTCGACCAGCGCGCCTTTTTCGTCGGCGATCAGCACACGGTCCGCATCGCCGTCAAGGGCGATGCCGATGTCCGCACGCACCTCACGCACCTTGTCGCAAAGCGTTTTCGGATTGGTGGAACCGCAATCCTGGTTGATGTTGAAACCGTTGGGCTCGACCCCCAGGGCGATCACCTCCGCGCCAAGCTCCCACAAAATCGACGGAGCGACCTTGTACGCCGCGCCGTTGGCGCAGTCGAGGACGACACGCAAACCGTCGAGGCTGAGGTTTGACGGGAACGTCCGTTTGGCGAATTCAATATATCTGGCGCCGGCGTCCTCGATGCGTTTGGCGCGGCCGAGATCGCGGGCGGGCGCGAGGCCGTCCTCCAGACCCGCTTCCATCAGGCTTTCAATCTCAAGCTCCGTTCCGTCGGACAGCTTGTATCCGTCCGGTCCGAACAATTTTATGCCATTGTCATGATACGGATTATGCGAAGCGGAGATCATAACGCCGAGGTCGGCGCGCAAAGACCGGGTGAGCATCGCCATCGCCGGTGTCGGCAACGGCCCCAGCAAAAACACATCCATGCCGACAGACGTGAACCCGGCGGTGAGCGCCGGTTCGATCATATAGCCGGACAGGCGCGTGTCCTTGCCAATCACGACCCTGTGCCTGTGACTGCCCCGGGTGAAGATACGGCCGGCGGCCATCCCGAGACGCAAAACCGCCTCGGCCGTCATGGGGCCTTTATTCGCCTCCCCCCGGACGCCGTCGGTGCCGAAATATTTTCGCGTTCTGTCGCTCATGCCTCGTCTCCAGATCGTCCTGCAAGTCTATAGGCCAACCATAAACGCAAGGTTAGGACCCAAAATTGACAGAGCGATGTCTTAATCGGGGCGCGCAGCACCTTCAATAGCCATGAAAACTTTAAGGGCCTGGCGTGTGGCCGCAACGTCGTGAACACGCAAAATGCGCGCGCCATGCGCTACAGCGGCGAGCGCCGCAGCCAGAGAGCCGCCCAAACGCTCGGACGCCGGGACGCCGTCGTCAATCGCCGCGATAAAGCTTTTTCGGGAGGCGCCGAACAGGACAGGCCGGCCAAGGGCGACGATCCGGTCAAGCCGCGCAATCAGGGCGAGATTGTGGGCCAGGGTCTTGCCGAACCCAACGCCGGGATCGAAGACAATGCGACTATCGTCAACGCCTGCCGCGACGGCGGCCGCCCTGCGCGCCTCCAGGAACGCGACGACCTCCGAGACGACATCGTCATAGCGCGGGGCGTCCTGCATGGTTTTCGGCGCGCCCTGGGCGTGCATTAGAATGACGGGAAGCCCTAAATCCGCCGCTGTGGAACAACTGTCATCTGCGTAGGTCAAAGCGGAGACATCATTGAGTATGCGGGCGCCAGCCGCCGCAGCCGCCCGCATGACGGCGGGTTTGCGCGTGTCGATGGAGACCGGCGGCGCGCCGGCGGCGACCAGACCTTCGATGACAGGAACGACGCGGTCGATTTCTTGCGCCTCCGGCACGTCGTCGGCGCCGGGCCGGGTCGACTCCCCGCCGACATCGAGGAAATCGGCGCCGGCGGCGGCGAGCGCCAGACCATGGGCGACGGCTTTGTCCGCCTGAAAAAACGCGCCGCCGTCGGAAAAGGAATCCGGCGTGACATTGACCACGCCCATGACGCGGGGCCGGTCGAGGCGAACGCCTGCGACAACGGGGACAGAGAGAGGTGCAGTCATCTCGGAGGGGGGCCTTGCAAGGATCTGCCAATAAAAAAGAAAACCGGTCGCAAGGGACCGGTTTCCTTGGGAGCTAAGCTCAGGCCCCTTGGGGTTCGGGGTCCGGGCCGAAGCCGTCGGACTGCCCGCCCGACGGGGCGCCGGCGGAGGGAACGGAGGTCGTCGGCGGGGGGCCGGACGCCGTATCGGTGTCCTCTTCCCTGTTGATCGGCTCCCCGGCGATCACTTTATGGATCTCCGCGCCCGTCAAAGTTTCATATTCGAGCAGGCCCTGGGACAGGCGCTCCCAATCCTCGTTTTTCTCCGTCAGGATCCGCCGCGCGGTCTCCAACCCGTCCGTCACCAGACGTTTGATCTCATCCTCGATCTTCTTCGCCGTCGTCGAGGAGATCGACCGGGAGCGGGCGATCGACTGGCCGAGGAACACTTCGCCTTCATCCTCCGCATACGCAATAGGCCCAAGATCGTCGGATAGACCGTACTGGGTGACCATGGCCCGGGCGAGCTTCGTCGCCTGGTCGATATCCGACGCCGCGCCGGAGGTGACTTTCTCCTTGCCGAATTTCAATTCCTCGGCGATGCGGCCGCCCATCATGACGGCGATGCGGGAGGTCATCTCTTCCAGAGACATCGACAATTTGTCCCGTTCAGGCAACTGCATCACCATGCCCAGCGCCCGGCCCCGGGGGATGATGGTCGCCTTGTGCACGGGATCCGTGGCCGGAACGTTCAAGGCCACAATGGCGTGCCCGGCCTCGTGATAGGCCGTCAGCATCTTCTCTTTTTCCGTCATCACCAGGGAGCGGCGTTCGGCGCCCATCAGGATCTTGTCCTTGGCGTCCTCGAACTCTTTCATGGTGACCATGCGCTTGCCGCGCCGCGCCGCCGTCAAAGCCGCCTCGTTCACAAGATTGGCAAGGTCCGCGCCGGAAAAACCCGGCGTGCCGCGGGCGATGGTGCGCACATCGACATCCGGCGCGATCGGCGTTTTCTTCATGTGCACGTTCAAGACCTTCTCCCGGCCGATAATGTCCGGGTTCGGAACGACCACCTGGCGGTCGAAGCGCCCCGGGCGCAACAGCGCCGGGTCGAGGACGTCGGGCCGGTTCGTCGCGGCGATCAGGATGATGCCTTCGTTCGATTCGAACCCGTCCATTTCCACCAGCAACTGGTTCAAGGTCTGCTCGCGCTCATCATTACCGCCGCCAAGGCCCGCGCCCCGGTGCCGGCCGACGGCGTCGATCTCGTCGATGAAGATGATGCACGGCGCGTTCTTTTTCGCCTGGTCGAACATGTCGCGCACCCGGGACGCGCCGACGCCCACGAACATCTCCACAAAGTCGGAGCCGGAAATCGTGAAGAACGGCACGTTGGCTTCGCCGGCGATGGCCCGCGCCAGCAGCGTCTTACCCGTGCCCGGAGGGCCCACCAACAACGCGCCTTTGGGGATCTTGCCGCCGAGGCGCTGGAACTTCATCGGGTCTTTGAGGTACTGAACGATTTCCTCCAGCTCCTCCTTCGCCTCGTCAATGCCGGCGACGTCGTCGAAGGTGACGCGGCCCTGGCGCTCGGTCAAAAGCTTCGCCTTGGACTTGCCGAAGCCCATGGCCTTGCCGCCGCCGCCCTGCATCTGGCGCATGACGTAAATCCACACGCCGATCAGGAGCAGGAACGGGAACCAGTTTATGAATATCGTCACCAGCAGCGGCATGGATTCGCCGCGCGATGCGTATTGAACCTGAACGCCAAGCTCATTCAATTCCTTGCCGATATTCGTCACTTCCTGAGCCGTGGAAGTGAATGTGCGGCCGTCGGTAAATTCCCCGGAGATCTGCTCTCCGCGGATCTCAACCATCGTCACATCGCCGGATTTCGCCTCGGCCACCAGTTCCGAATAGGTCAGCTCAGTCCCCTGGGGGGCCGTCGATTGGCCGTTGAACACGTTAAACAACGCCAGCAAAACCAGCGCGATAAGGCCCCACAACAAAAGATTGCGAACGTTCATGAAAAAATCCTTCTATCAGGCCGAGCGCACAGATCTCGCGCCGACCTCCATCACCTTAATACATAGGTGGTGTAAATCGCCTTACCACTCCGGCTTTTAGACTAAGTGTGACTTTATCCAACGGATTCGTCAAAACAGCGCCTCATATCGCACCACATCGCCGAAAAACCGCTCTTCGCCAAGAAACACAGCCCTAAGGCCCGCCGCCAATGTCTCAGCCCCTGGCGCGACATATCCCACATGGGGTTGAACCAATACAGCGCCCTCGGCGCACAGGGCCGGCAGCGTAAGGCGCGCGGCTTCGGGGGGCGGGTGCTCCAAATGCATTTCAAATTCCAGCGGCTGAAACGCGCCGAAAGCGCCAACGCACAAGCCGTTCGGGCGCGGCGTTCCACGCGCCAGGGTAACAGCGTAACGGCGATCCCAGAGCAGGCTGTCTCCTTCGAAAGGCTGCGGCGGCGCAGCCGGTGCGTTGGCGCGGCCGAGCAGACCCGAAGGCTCCCGCATGATGCGCAAACAGGTCTGTCGGCGCTCGACAAGACAGCCGGACAAGGTGCGCCGCACCGTTTCCTGCGCCCTCAGCGCCCGCAACAGGGACATTGCCGCATCCCCGGACGGCGAATACAGCCCCCCGCCGCAGGCGTAGAGCAAGCGGCGCAAGGCGGCGACAGCGGTTTCGTCGGGCAAAGCCAAAAACGGCTCCGCCGCATGATCCCAAACGCCGGTTTCCAAGATCGACTTCGTCGCCGTCGCCCCGGCCTCGGCGCGCCGGATCAGTGCATCCTTGTGGAGGCGCAGCTGCGCCGCCGTCGCGGCGAGAGCCGAGGCGCTTAAAACGCCGTCGGCGGCAAGACCGGCGATCGCCCGCCGGGCCCGAACCCGCTCAAACGCGCCATCGTCATTGCTCGGGTCTTCAATAAATGCCTGCCCAATTCCAGCCAGCATCGCCCGAAGCGTGGCGCGCGAAACGCCGAGCAACGGCCGCAGCAGACGCACGGACGCGCCTGCCCCGGCGGCGATCCTGATTTCAGGCGCCATGCCGGCAAGTCCGTCAAGACCGCTGCCATGGGCCAGGCGCTGCAACACTGTTTCGGCCTGATCATCCTGTGTATGCGCCGCTAAAATGGCTGAGATATTCCGTTGGACGCAGGCATCCGCCAACAGGGCGTAACGCGCCCCGCGCGCCGCTTCCTGCAGCCGCGCGCCGGGTTTTGCGCCGGCCCATCGCAACGTCTCGTGCGGCGCGCCGATCGCAGCGCACCAACCGGCGACGCGCGCCGCTTCAAGCGAAGCTTCCGCGCGCAACCCATGGTCTACGGTGAACGCTGTGACAGAACGATTACGCGCCCGCGCCCAGTCGGCGGCGAGATGCAAAAGCGCCATCGAATCGCCGCCGCCCGACACGGCGACGGCGAGGGGGCCGTCGACGCCCAGCGGCGCCATAAGCGCGGCGAAGTCTTCTGGGAGCAATGGCGTTGCGTCCAAGGGGGATCTTTATCAGCAGCCCGCGCGGGCCTTTTCGGTCTCGGCGCGTTGCAGGAGGTTTTCAGACGCGTTCGGATAACGCCCGGGCAATGCATTGAACGTCTTGCACGCCTCCCCCTTTTCACCGAGCTGCGCCAGGGCCATGCCCAAACGCAACAAACTTTCCGGCGCACGTCCCGATTGCGGGTTGTCCTGAACGTTTTTCAGAAACGCTGCAGCCGCGCCAGCGTAATCGCCCCGCACAAAGAAGATTTCGCCAAGACGGTGCTGGGCTTCAGGCGCTTTTGGATGGTTCGGATACGTATCGAGAAATTGCGAAAGGCCGGCTTCGGCGCTGTTGTAGTCTCCGCGCAGCAACAGTCCATAGGCGTAGTCGAAGGCCGCATCTGCGCCATCAGGCAATTGCACATTCGCCGGAACGCCCGACGGCTGCGCCCCGCCTGCGCCAAGAGGTGTTGGACCGGAGGCGGCCGGAGACGGCGCATCGCCGGTCAAAGACTGCGGCGCGCCAGCCGGTTGCAATCCCCCGGCGCCAGGCGCCGCACCCATGCCCTGCAAGCGAAACTCTGTATCCGCCATAAATTTTTCAAGGCGCGCGGATGTTTGGCGCTGTTCGAAGCGTAACTCTTCAAGGTCGCCGGTGATCCGGGCGATTTCCCGCTGCAGATCGGCCAGTTGCACAAGAATGCGCGAAGCGGATTGGTCGTCGACATTGGCCAGCGCGGCTCCCGAGGCGGCGCCCCCGGCGCGGCCCTGATAGACCTCCGCCTGGACGTCGCTTAAGGACCGCTCCAAGCGGTTGAGCCGATCGGCGAGGGCCGCGATTTCCGGTGTTTGCGCCAGGGCGGCGCCGGAGAAAATCACACAAAAAGCGCTGAGGGCGGCGGAGACTGCATATCGAAACATCTAAAACACCTGTCGTTTGTCTTTTATGGAGCCCGCGTCCGGCCTGCGACGCGATCACAGCAAAAATGTCTAACAGAAAACTGGGTCGAAAGTGAGGCGCGCCAAAAGTCCCGCAGCCTCACAAACGCTCCAGTCTTGGCGCCTCATCGCCTCGGACGAGAGAACACCGAAAGCAGGCGCGAACGGCTCTGACGTCTTTGCTGACCGGTCCCTGGAGACGGCGGCGCTCCAGCGATGCATTTCCCTTGCAAGTCGCTCTCGAAGGCGTCGAGCCGAAGCTTAAGAAAAACGCGCCGCGGAATGGTCCGGCGGCGCGTTATTTCAGTTCTTACTCAGGCGCTTTAACGCTGCGAATAGTCAAAGCTTAAGAACCGACGCCGGCGACGACTGTCGTACCGTTGCGGTTCAAGCTCCAGCAATTTTCGTTGGATTCAGCGCAGATCGGACGCTCCTTGCCGTAGGAGATCGTCTGAACGCGCGCCGCATCGACGCCCTGGCTGACGAGATAGTCTTTGACGGCGTTCGCCCGGCGCGCGCCAAGGGCGAGGTTGTATTCCCGCGTGCCGCGCTCGTCGCAATTGCCTTCGATGCGCATCATGTTTTCAGGATAAGCTTTCATCCAGGCCGCCTGACGCGCCAGAGTGGCCCGTGCATCGGAGGACAAATCATAGCGGTCAAGCGCGAAGAACACGCGGTTGCCGACATTCACAGCCAAATCTTCCTGGGAGCCCGGCGCCGGACCCGTCGGCTCCGCTGCAACTTGCTCGTCAGGAATGACAAGACCTGTATTCGGCGGCTGCGTTGCACAAGCCGACAATAACCCAACCGCCGCCGCAACGCCGATCCCCTTCAAAATTGTTTTGAATTCCATAACCAACCGCTCCAATTCGCCTTTTCAAGACGGGGCGTTTCGCAAGCCCCCCGCATTCTTCCGAAACCCATATCGCCGTTCGGGTGCGTTTTCCTAAAAGGTCGCTTCCAAACGGAGCGCCGACGTGCGAATGGCGCCGGCGAGGATACTGCCCAAAGTCCGTTAACACGGCATTAACGCTTGGGTCACACAGCAAGTCTGAGCGACCCTTTAACGTCATTCCGACGGACGCGACGCCGCCCCCCTAATCAGAAGAAGCGGAATCGTTAACAACGATACGTCGCGTATTGGAAAGGATCAACCTTAGCCTGCGCCCCGGCCACAACATGATCACAGGGCTATTGGATGAGCGGCGACCATGCCGGATCGGAAGCGTCGCCCGGGGTCGTCACCCGGCGCTCGTTATATCCCGTTAAATCCACGGACCAGAGCTTCGAGCCGCCGCCCGTCCCGTCGGCCCGGGTCGGCGTCTCCCGGAAAAACATAAGGACGCGGCCGTTCGGCGCCCAGGTCGGCCCCTCATCCAGAAAACTCTCGGTGAGCGTGCGCTCGCTGGCGCCGTCGGGCCGCATGACGCCGATGTAAAACCGCCCCTGATATTGCCGGGTGAAGGCGATAAGGTCGCCCCTGGGGCTCCAGACCGGCGTCGAATAGCTGCCGTCGCCATAGCTTATGCGCCGTATGTCCGTGCCGTTGGCGTTCATCGTGTAAATCTCAGGCGACCCGCCCCGGTCCGAGGTGAAGGTCAGGCGGCGGCCGTCCGGCGCCATCGACGGCGAGGTGTCGATGGCCGGCGAATAGGTCAGACGCTGGAGCCGGCGCGTGCGCAGATCCATCACGTAAACATCGGAATTGCCGGCGTTTTCATAGGCGAGCAACACCTTCTCCCCGTCCGGCGAGAAGCGCGGCGCGAAGGTCATGCCCGGAAAATTGCCGAGCAGCTCCTGCTCGCCGGTTTCGATGTTGAACAAAAACACCTGGGGCGTGACCGCAGCGTAGGACAGATAGGTGATCTGCTGCAGCGTCGGCGAAAACCGCGGGGTGAGCACCAGATACGTGCCGTCGGTGAGCGCGCTCGGATTATGGCCGTCCTGGTCCATAATCATGAGGCGTTTGACCCGATCGAGCTTTGGCCCCGTTTCATGGACAAATACGATGCGGGTATCGAAATACCCCTCCTCGCCTGTGAGGCGTTTGTATATGGCGTCGGAAACGATGTGGGCGATGCGGCGCCAGTTCTCCGGCGTTGTCGCGTATTGCAGGCCCAGCATCTGCTGGTTGGCGAACACGTCCCACAAACGGAACTCCACCCTGAGGCGGCCGTCGGGAAGCACCGTCGTCTGGCCGGTGATCAGCGCCTGGGCGTTGATGATCCGCCAGTCGGCGAATTTCGGCATCACGTTGACGTCTTCGATTTTCTCGATATAGGCGCGCTGGTCGATCGCCTTGAACAGGCCGGAGCGCTCCAGATTGTTGATGATGACCCCGGCCATATCGGCGCCGATCTGCTTGGTTTCCTCCGTCTCGCCGAGGAAATCGGGAACGGCGAGGGCCAAAGGATCGATATTGCCCTGGGTGATGTCGATTTCGATGGCGGCGCGCGCCGGCGCAGCGAGGCACGCCACAGCGGCGATCAAAGCGATCAAAGTTCTAAGAAAGCTGTCAAACATAGTCCTGTTCCGCGTCATACCGTTTAAATCGCTTTCGCCGATGAAAACGGCGATCTTATGGCGTCTTCCGTTTAGCGCCCAACCATATCTGCCGGGTTAAACGTCATTGTAATCTCTTCCCAGCCGCCGTCATATTTGTCCGCCGGCAAGTTGTAAGGCGCGCAGCGCAAGACCGCCCGCTGGGCGCTTTCTGCGGCCAGCCGCAGATATGGATCGCCGGAGGCGTTGATGCGGCCTCGATCAAGAACTTCAGGCTGCCCTTGCAAGCTGCCGTCGCGGTTCAACTTCACGCGCACCCGCACCACCAGCTTTTCCGGTTCAGGCGCGCCGGCGGGCACGGTCCAGCAGCGATACATGGCCGACCTCAGCGCATCCTCTTCAGACAGGGTGAGGTTTAGGCCCAGCCCCGCTTGCGGCCTGGGCGTGTCAGCCTGGGCAGCGGCCGGCGCGGCGGCGGGCGCCTGTTTCGGCGCAGCGCGCGGCGCAGGCTCGTCTTTTTGGGCTTTGTCGATCAACGCAGACAGGCGCCCGAAATCAAGATCATCCTTTTTCGGCTTGGGTTTCGGCGTCACGGCCGCCAGACGCTTCGGATCGATGGGCTTTGATTCCGGCTCCTTCGGCTCTTCCGGCTCAGGCGCCTCGGCGACGTCTTCTTCCGGGTCCGGAATGAACACCTCCGGCTCCTCCACCGGTTCAGGCTCCGGCGGCGGCGCCTCGGCGACCTCGACGGGCGCCGGTTCTTCTTCCGCCGCCGGCTCTTCAACCGGCGTCTCCTCAGGCTCCGGCGCGGCGGCGGGAACAGAGGTGAGATCGTCGATGGCGACAAGCTCAATCGGCACAAACACAGGCGGCGGCTCCGCCGCGCGCCAGTTTGAAGGCAACGCGACAAAGGCCGCAGCCACAGCCGCGACGTGAATCATAAGGGATAGGAAAAAACCCGCCCGCATCGCGCTTTCTCAGCCGCTCTCGCCGTTTGTCACTGCAGCTCCGGATCGTTGACGAGGGCGAGATTGACGAAGCCCGCCGCCTTGATCCGCCCCATTATCCGCGAAACCTCGCCATAGGTGGCGTTGGCGTCGCCGCGAATATAAATCCGTTCATCGTACCCGGCGGCGGCGATCGCCTCCAACCGTGGGACGAGGTTTTCCGTCTCCACAACCGTGTCCTGAACGAACAATGTGCCGTCGGAACGTATCGTAACGCTCAAAGGCTCCCCCTGGTCGCGGATCGGGCCCGCCGCCGTTTTCGGCAGGTTCACCTCCACGCCAACGGTGAGCAAAGGCGCCGCCACCATGAAAACGATCAGCAGCACCAGCATGACGTCCACAAGCGGCGTTACATTAATCTCGGAGCTTGGGCGCATGCGCGCGCCGCCACGGCTCCCGCGACCTCCGCCGCCGGCGCTCATCCCCATTACTTCGCCCTTTCGTCAAGCTGTCGCGACAAGATAGACGAGAACTCGTCGGAAAAGCCGTTGAGACGCACGGCGTAGGAATTCACAGCCGTGGAAAACCGGTTGTAGGCGACGTTCGCCGGAATGGCGGCGATGAGACCAAGCGCCGTTGCAAACAGCGCCTCGGCGATGCCCGGCGCCACGACGGCAAGGTTCGTATCCTTTGTGACGGCGATCGCCTGGAACGCGTTCATGATCCCCCAGACGGTGCCGAACAGCCCGACGAACACCGCCGAGGACGCCACCGTGGCGAGGAAGCCAAGATTGCCTTCCATCCGATCAAGCTCCCGCTCCACCGTGACGCGCATGGACCGGTCTATACGGTCCTTCGCCCCGAGGATGACGGCGTCGGAAGACGCGTGGCTTAACGACTTGGTTTTATTCCATTCGCCCATGGCGGCGATGAACACCCGGCCCATCGGATGCTCCGCGCCCCGGGACGACAGCTTTTTATAAAGCTCGTCCAACGGCTTGCCGGACCAGAACGCGTCTTCGAATTTGCGCGACTGGCCTTTGATGCGCCCGTAGGAAAACGACTTGTCGATAATCACGGCCCAGGACCAGACCGATGCGGCGGCGAGCACCACCATCACCGATTTCACGACAATGCCCGCCTTCATAAACAAACTTGGAATGGAAAAATCGTCCGCAGCGAGCCCGACGCCCGCCGTCACCAATTCGGCTTCCATAATCGCTAACCCTTATTATCCCCTGCCGGAACCAGAATGTCTTTTCACACTATAGGGCCGTCCGCCCAATAAATCATGTGGCTATCATGCTTTGCACAGGAATTTGTCGGCTTCGTGGCGGATGAAGCGACAGAACCAGTGTTATTTTTGTGACATATGGGCTGAAACCTTCTCAATCAGCGCCTTCGGCAACCTGCGCGGGCGGCCGTCCTTCGACAGGCACGCCGCCTCCACCTTCGCCGTCGCAATGAGGTCTTTACCGCGCAAAATATCCTGTTCGATGAAAAGCCGCGCGCCTTTCAACCCTACATAGCAGGTGCGCACCTGGAGCAGGTCGTCAATCCGCGCCGGTGTTTTAAAGGCGATCTCCATATGGGAGACGGCGAACACCAGGGGCGCGTCCTGCTCCAACAACTCCGCATGGCCAACGCCGGCGCAGCGCAGGAAATCCGTCCGCCCGCGCTCGAAATAGCGCAGATAGTTCGCGTGATAGACGATGCCGGAAAAGTCCGTGTCCTCGTAATAGATCCGCACGGGTCGGATATGGGCGTCGCCTTCGAACCAGCCGTCTTGTCGATCATTGCTCATATGCACGCTCCTCACGGCTTGTTGACCCTGGCCGCCATTCCCTGCGCCCGCAATAAGGCGTACTGTGTTACGCTTAAAACGCAAAGCCTCGGCGCTGCAGACGCCGTAAACCGTCAAAGGGATGTTTCACCAATGATCCGCACTCTCACGCTCATCACGAGCGCAATCTTCGTTACGTCATGCGCCATGGCTGACGCACCCAACACTGCAGCGCCCGGCGCAACAACGGCGCAGCCCATAGTAGTGTCCCAAAACCTTGAGGTGAAAAGCGACGCGGACGTCGCCGCCACCGTGGCGCGGCTTGAAGCCGCACTCGCCGCCGCTGGCTTGACGCAATTCGCCAAGATCGATCACGCCGCGGGCGCCGCTTCTGTCGGCCAGGCGCTCAGGCCCACGGTCGTGGTGATTTTCGGCAACCCGAACATCGGCACGGCGCTCATGACGTCGGAGCAGACTGCCGGCCTCGATCTGCCGTTAAAAGCGCTTGTTTATGAAGATGCTTCGGGGGACGTTTATGTCGCCTATCCAAACCCTGAGGCCCTCGCCCGGCGCTACAACATTTCCGACCGGGCGGAGGTTTTGGCGCGCATGAAAAAGGGCCTGGCGACGGTCGCCGGGAAAGCGGCGGGGGCTGAATAAAACCGCCCCACACTCCGCTCATACCGAGGAAGGGCGGGGTTTACCCCGCCAATGCACCGCCCATTGAAAAAAGGCGGCGGGTTAAAACTACATTTGTCCCCGCCTGCGCGGGGGATGGGCGGGATTGGATTTAAGCCGTCGTATCCACATGACCGCCGGCGGGCGCATCGCCCCCTGCAGGCGGCGCGCCTTCGCCGTTGGAGACCGTGACCATCGCCGCGCGCAACACCCGCTCGCCGATGACAAACCCCGTTTGCGCGACATCCACCACAGTGCCTTGGGGCGCGCCGTTGCCCGGCACCTCCGCAATCGCCTGGTGAATGTTCGGGTCGAACTTCTCCCCCTTCGGATGAATGCGTTTGACGCCGTGTCGCTCCAGGCAGGAGAGCAGCTCCCGCTCCGTCATCTGAACGCCGGTGACAAGACCTTTGACAGCCTCCCCCGCCTCTGCGGCCGCTTCTTCCGGAAGGGCGGCCAGGGCCCGCTCCATATTGTCGGCGACGGAGACAAGGTCCTTGGCGAAATTGGCGATGCCATAGCGCGCGGCGTCGGATTTTTCCTTCTCCGCCCGGCGGCGCACATTGTCGAGCTCGGCGGCGGTGCGCAAAAGGCGGTCTTTCAGCTCGGCGGATTCGGCCTGCAGCGCCTCAATGATCTCCAGGGCCTGCTCCGGACTGGTGACGCCGCCGAAGGGCTCCGTCTCGGGCTTTTCCGGGGCAAGATGCTCTGGAATGTCTTGTTCGGTTTCGGGGCGATCGGTTTCGTTCGTCATGCCGTCTCAAGCTTTTAAAGGGTGATAGGGTCGCGGCCCTCGGATGTACGCGTCGCGACGGATTATTTCAACAGCCGGCCGATCACCTCGGCGGTGTAATCCACCATAGGAATGACACGGGCGTAATTGAGCCGCGTCGGACCGATGACGCCGACGACGCCGACGATCTGTTGACGCGCGTCGCGGTAGGGCGCAGCGACAACCGAAGAGCCCGACAGGGAAAACAGCCGGTTTTCCGAGCCGATGAAAATCCGCACCCCTTCGCCGTCTTTCGCCGCCTCCAACAGCTCCATGACGCCCTGTTTTTGCTCCAGATCGTCAAACAGCATGCGCACCCGCTCGATGTCCTCCGCGCCGTCTTCCAAAAGGTTTGAGCGTCCCCGCACAATGAGGGAGCCTTGATCCCCCGCCCCGGCGGCGGACCAGTCAGCCACCCCCGCCTCCACCAGCTTTTTGGTGAGGGCGTCCAGCGCCGCCTTTTCGCTTTCGATTTCACAGAGAATCTCTGCGCGCGCTTCGCCCAACGTGCGGCCGCGCAGGCGGGCGTTCAGATAATTCGTCGCCTCGGCGAGGGCCGACGGCGGCAAGCCTGTCGGGGTGTCGACAATGCGGTTCTCCACTTTGCCATCATCGCTCACCATAACGACCAGGGCCTGACCGGGCCCTGTCGCCACAAACTCGATATGCTTCAAGGCCGAATCCGCCTTCGGCGTCACCACGAGCCCCGCCCCATGGGTAAGGCCCGACAGCATGGCGGAAGCCTCGGTGAGAGCGTCTTCCAGGGTCTTGCCGCCGCCGGACAGCTGCTCCTCGATCACCCGGCGCTCCTCCGGCGGCAAATCGCCGATCTCCATAACGCCGTCGACGAACATGCGAAGCCCGCGCTCCGTCGGCATGCGCCCGGCGCTGATGTGGGGCGCGTAGAGGAGGCCCATATCCGTCAAGTCCGCCATCACGTTGCGGATCGAGGCCGCAGACAGGTCGATGGTCCCGTCATGGCTTAAGGTGCGCGAGCCCACGGGCTCTCCGGTATCAAGGTACGTTTGGACCAGCTTGCGGAAAATCTCCCGGGAGCGGTCGTCCATTTGGCTAAGCGGCGAGTCAGTCATGCTTGTTTATATAAACCGATCCCGGCGGCGCGAAAACGCCTTGGCCTTCCGGCGCGGCGCGCGTAGAAGCGGGGGCGACAATCACGGTTACACCGTCCCGCCATCTTTGAGGAGACCGCCCATGCGCCCGTCCGGACGCGCTTTTGACGAATTGCGCCCCATCGTTCTTGAAACCGGCTTCGCCAAACACGCCGAGGGCTCCTGCCTCGCGAAATTCGGCGACACCCATGTTCTGTGCACGGCAAGCCTCGATGAGAACGTGCCGCCCTGGCTGCGCGGCGAGGGGCGCGGCTGGGTCACCGCCGAATACGGCATGTTGCCCCGCTCCACCCACTCGCGCATGCGGCGCGAGGCGACGGCGGGCAAACAATCCGGCCGCACACAGGAGATCCAACGCCTGATCGGGCGGGCCTTGCGCGCGGTTGTAGATTTAAAAGCTCTCGGCGAGCGGCAAATCCTCATCGACTGCGATGTTCTGCAGGCCGACGGCGGCACGCGCACAGCCTCTATCACAGGCGCCTATGTGGCGTTGAAGCTCTGTATCGATTGGACGATTGAACAAGGCATCATGACGAAATCGCCGCTCACAGGCTCCGTCGCCGCCATCTCCTGCGGGCTTTACAAGGGCGCGCCGGTTCTCGATCTCGATTATGCGGAGGATTCCAACGCCCAGGCCGACGCCAATTTCGTCCTCACCGGCGACGGCCGCATCGTGGAGATCCAAGGCACCGCCGAGGAAGACCCGTTCACGGAAGAACAATTCGCCGCATTGATGAGCCTTGCCAAAAAGGGTTGTGCGGAGCTCACAAACGCGCAAGCCAGCGCCGCCTGAGCGTCCTGAATGAAACTTGGCTCGGTTAGGATCGCCTCAGACGCTCAAGACCGAAGACTCTAGGGCGTGTTGAGATTCATAAATATATCCGGTCATCCCGGACGCCGATTTTCTCCAAGTCTTTGACTTGGTTAGAAAATCGAGCGATCCTGGATCTGGTGCAACAGATTTCAG
>JBCDBL010000044.1:0-28408 GCA_039183635.1 Pseudomonadota bacterium | reverse complement strand
CCAACTTAATTTGATGGCGGCAAAGTAGGGCAGGTTTCTTTGCTCCGGAAGGCTTAAGAGTGCATCGATTGGGATGTTTTTGTTGCTGATCAGCGCTGAAGCCCTGCAGCTTGATGCATGAATGCAACTATTTTTATGTATGTCAGTAATATGTTCCATAGCACCTGGGGCGTGCCGCCCGACATGGCCGACTCATATCGCCATTCTAAAGAATTTCATATGTCTACGTGGTAATTTTTATATGTCAGCAAGTCATTAAATAACGTAGACGAACCAATTCTTGTAACTTCACGCCAAGAACGTGGCGGAGCATAAAGGGGCGCGCGTCTAAAAATAGAGACCGGTGCAGTGTGAGCGCTGATGCGCCATGATGGGCGAATGAAGTGTTGGCCGTTAAGAAAATAAACAGTGTATAAGGATTAATAAATGGTTGCCTATAGTGAAGGCCATCTAGAAGATGGCATGCGAACACTCTTCTAATCAACTGTTAGACATCGTTAACATACCATAGAACTGCACTGGTTAAATGACTTTGTGGAGATTGGTATGATATAGGGATCAGATAATCCTCCTTGGCAAAGCGCTCATCTTGAGTATTTCCAAAAAATACGTTCGATTGAGACGGGGTGGCGTGTGCTTTAAGTCGCAGTACGTCATTAAACAAACCATGAAGCGACGCACAAAAAGAGGAGAGGGGAATATGTTGTTTAGAACGGCGGCTATAGCGCTACTCACGACGACAGCTTTACAGTCAAATACGGCGCTTGCGCAATCGGCTTCTGCATCTGCTGGAGACGGCGAGGTTATCGTTGTCACCGCGCAAAGGCGCGAGCAGAACTTGCTTGAGGTTCCGATCAGTGTCTCAGTGGTGACTGGGGATATGATTAATAAGGAAGGGATTACTTCAACGGCAGAGCTGGAAGCATTGGTGCCAAGCCTGGATTTTGGGAGCGGCGCCACTCGTGCGTACACGCGCCCTCTTATCCGCGGTATCGGCGATACGATTAACAACGGAACGGATTCGAACGTCGGCGTTTACCTTGACGATGTGCCGTTGCCGACATTTCTTGCAGATTTTGATCTCATTGATGTGGAGCGGGTAGAGGTGCTGCGCGGGCCGCAGGGCACCTTGTTTGGTCAAAACTCACTGGCCGGCGCCGTTAACGTTATTACCCGCAAGCCTTCCAATGAGTTTGAGGCTGCGCTTCAGCTCGGCTATGGCAGTTTTGAAGAGTTTGATGCGCAAGCTTATGTCTCCGGGCCTTTGAGTGACAGCGTGCGCGTTAAGCTGGTGGCCAATTACAATGAGTTCGGCGGTTTTGTCGATAATACAGCGACGGGCGGCAAAGTAGATCCCAGTGAATCTATCAGTCTTCGTGGTGTTTTGACCTATGATGTTACAGATGATCTGACGATTAATCTTATTGCAGATTATAATGATGATGAAGGGTCGTATCTTGATTTTGTTCCTATCAATGAATACGATAAGTTTGAGCCAGATGGAAACTTCAGTAACCGCGATAATTTTGGTGTAACCGCAAAGGTCTCATATAGCGGCGCCAATTACGATATTACGTCTATTACATCGTATCGTGAGTTCACAAACAGCGATTTTATATCATCGGCCGGTATCGCTAATACGTTTATGCATGATCAAAATCAGCTGTCACAGGAAGTCAGGCTGTCTTCGAGCTTTGGTGATAATTTTGACTGGCTGTTGGGGCTTTATTATTATGATGAGTCATTTACGCAGGATCAAAGAAACCAGTTCCCCCCGGTTTTGGACTTAAATCTTGACGCTGAGATCGATACGCAAACCTATGCGGTGTTTGGCGATTTTACATACGCCGTTACCCCCAAACTCGATTTCGTTGGAGGGTTGCGGTATACATCTGTTGAATTAGAGGGGGGCGTCGACACCGACTTTTTCTCTGATTTCTTTCCCGGTCTTTTTCCACCTGTTTCCTTAGCGTTTTCAAATCCCAACGACTTGAAATTTGAACAAGTCTCCGCGCGCGCTGCATTACTTTATAAGCTTACAGATGACATATCCGTATTTGCATCTTATGCGAGCGGCTTCAAGCCTGGTGCATTTTCGCTGTACTCGTTTCAGGAAAACGATCCATCCATTGATGAAGAAACAGCTGATAGCTATGAGATTGCGCTCCGCGGATCTCTTTTTGATAATAAATTCGATTTCGACTTTACGGCTTTCTATGTTGATTATGAGGGCCGATTCTCGCTGGAAGATGTTCCGGGAACCGCTGGCGGCGTTTCCCGTTTCGCATTTCAAAACCCCGGCAATGGCGTATCGAAAGGCATTGAGGCAGCGACCGGGTGGCAAGTGACGGATAATTTCCGATTGACGACATCCTTCGTTTTACTCGATACGGAGTTACAGGACTATGTTGTTAATGAATACGATGGAACCCAAGACGTTCTGATTGATTTTAGCGGCAATTCTTTCGCTCAAGCGCCTGATTTCAGGGCGACGATCGGCTGGGATTATACTCAAGCTATTACGGATGAAATAGAAGGGTTCTTCCGGGGGCGTTGGCGGTATAATGATGAATTCTTCGCAGGCGATGACAATGCCGAAGAAATTGATTCATACAACCTCACGAGTTTGAGTGTCGGCGTTCAAAATGACAGGTTCACCGCCTCTGTTGATGTGGAGAACGTGTTTGATGAATACTATGTCATCAATGCAACCGACTTTTTTGTAGATACGCAGGGCCGCTTGGCCACGCCGGGTCGGCCTCAGTCCTTCATGGCGCGCGTTCGCGTTCGCTATTAACAGTCAATACCGCGGGATGGAAACGTGATTTAACTCGGGGGAGTACGTTTTCGTCCCGCATCTTCTTGGTTGGCGTGTGGCTCAGTTTGTCCGCGCCAGCTTTTTTGTTATTTAGGGACGCAACATCGCTTTAGAAATTCGAGGTAACATGAAAACGACAAAGCTCATTGCATTTGGTGCGCTGGCGCTCCCCCTTTCGGGCGTTTCGATGCCAATTACGGCGTTTGTCCCTGCGTTCTACGCCGGCCATATAGGTTTGTCGCTTGGAACAATTGGAATCGCGTTGATGGCGCTTCGTATGGCGGATGTCTTTGTCGATCTCAGCATTGGGTATTTTTCCGACAATACAAAGACAAAGTATGGTCGTCGTCGTCCATGGATTGCGGCCGGAGTCATCCTTTTGGTTCCATCTATTTGGATGTCGTACGTTCCAGTTGGTGAAGTCGGTATTACATATCTTCTTGTATGGGTCGGAATAGCATATCTGGGCTGGTCTCTGGTGAATATTCCATACTCCGCATGGTCTGCTGACCTGTCGTCTGAACCGACAGAAAGGCGGCGTATTGCAGGATGGCGCGAAGTCGGCAGTCTTGCGGGTAGTTTTATGGCGCTTACCGTGCCATTCGCAACGGCTTTTTATGGACACGGCATTGACGATGTCACCATGCGATGGCTGGCGATCCTCGTATGCTCGACGCTGATTGTGGGGGGATTGCTCACACTGAACGTTCGCGAAAACCATACCGTTAAGATCGAGAGATCCAGCTGGAGCGCGGGTCTAAAATATATGGTGTCGAACAAACCGTTTCGGCTGTTTTTTCTGTTTTCGTTCCTGGGGTACTTATCTTCAGCTGTGATGTCAGCGACCTTTGTACTGTATACAACATACTATGTGGGGTCGCCGACTCTGGCCGGGCCATTCTTCCTTGCTTATTTTGCAGCCGCTATCCTTGCTATGGGCCCGGCGGTGAAAATGTCCAATCGTTTTGGCAAGCATAAAACAACTGCGGTCTCTATGGCGGTATGGACAATTCTATTCATGATCATCGCCCTGTTGCCGCCCGAGCAACCTGTTTTGTTTGGTGTGTTTTTTATTGCATCCGGCGTTTTTACCGCCGCCCCATTGGCTTTGTTTCCGGCATTGCTGGCGGATGTCTCGGATTACGCTGCTGTCAAAACCGGTCGACAGGAGGCGGGTCAGTATTTCGCTGTTTGGAATACGGTGCAAAAAGCAACGTCTGCGATCGGCGTTGGTGTCGCCCTGCCACTGCTGGGCGTTCTCGGTTTTAATCCACAGAATGTAACGGATGACGGTTTGCAGGCATTGAGGTTTGTTTGTTTGATAATACCTGCTTTGCCTTACTTGGCGGCCTCCATCCTGATCTGGTATTTTCCCCTGACAGACCGCCGGCAGAAAGTTATACGCAAGAAGTTATTGAAAGCGGGGCTGTAAGACGTATGCTTTTTATAAAGTTTGTATACATGTATCTTGTATAACCAGACTTCAGGCGCCTCAGGCTAGAGCGTGTCGCGTAAAAGTGGATGATGCCGGTTTCTGCGCAAAAGACATGCGTACCACAAAGATCTAGAGCACGTCATGTGAATGCGGTTAAACGAGACGTGCTCTAAAGCGCGTTGTGTGTGATGTGTATCAGACGAAGGTCGTCTCACGTGCTCAAGGCAAAGATTCTAAAGCATTTCCAGGTCAAGTGTGTACGGTTGGCCGTCCGGAAATGCGAAAAAACAAAGACTTAAAGCGTCTCCCCGATTCCGATTGAAGAAGAGACGCTTTAGAGCCGTTTGCCGGCAAATAAAAAATGCGAGCAGCGCTAGAGGATATAGATCCGAAAGCTATTAAAGCCTGACGGTTCTTTTATTCATCTCTAAATCGATTTAAACACAAACGAATTAAATACACCATCGCTTCAATCAAGGATGCGAGTGTGTCAAGTGTCTTTTTCTTGCGTGTTTGCGTATGGTCAACCGCGAGCAGTTGACCTGAAAAAAAACTTTACAAAAGATGTTCTGCGTAAAAATCAATAGTTCTCCGCCATGCCTTCTCGCCTGCATGCGCGTTCACGGCCGGGGTCCCCCCCAGCGCTATGAGAATGCGGCCATGCTGATGATAAACGGAAGTCGATAGCGACGTAATTGTTCCTTCTGGAGGCATAAGATGCCCAGCGCCATCAAAAGCGAGATGTTCGGCTTTCACAGAGCCATTATACTTGGCGATACGTTCCTTGACGCGCTCTGCGCCATAGCTGCAGGCCCATATGGCATCGTCTTTTGCAGTCACCATAAGCAGGGGCGCAGTCGATCGCTCTATAGGAATCCACATGTCCTCGTTTTTCTCGGCTTCGGCGATGAAGTCATAATAGAACGGGGCTATCGGCAACCCTCGGCCCAAATCAATTCCTCTCGCGCGACATTCTTCCTCAGTCGGCACAGGCGTGTACACGTAAGGGATGTCTTCGCCGTTTAATGTCCAGGACGCAACATTTTCCGTCGTCTCCGGTATGAAGCCGCCTGTTGTGATATGCATGGGAACATATGATACGGTGCAGGCGATGTCTTCGGGAAACGCCGTGGTGATGAGCAGTACAGCCTCCCCACCGCGCGATGCGCCTTGTATGCCCACGCGATTGGCGCCTGTACGATGCTTTAACCAGTCTATTGCGGTCTTGAAGTATTCCAGCGGAAGGTTCGTGCAAGTGTCGGGCAGTCCCGGGTAATTAAAATAGGCAAGGTTCAGAACATTGTAGCCACGGGAGGCGACGTGACGGGCCCAATAGTGATCAAGCCCGCCGCTTGATCCGCCCATGACGATAACGCCCTCCTTTTTTATAGGTGACTTATGTGCGTAATAGTGCCCCCGTATACCTTGCTCATCAATATTTTCGACTTCTATGTCAGGCGATATCTGATGTTTCTGGTAAGTGGCGGACGCGACTTTCCGATCACCCACATACGCATTCACGGAAATATCAATTGGTCTGTATGGGTTTTCAAAAACCGGCTGTGTGCCGGGGCATATTTTATAACGGTCTTCCAAGGTCAAGGCGGCTTCCGCCTCGTCCGAGATCATAGACCAGGCTAGGCCCGTGGGGTCAATGTCCTTATATGACCCCTGTTGAGATGGCGTTTCAGCAGTCGACACCTTGCCAAATACATCAGCATACATATTAGCGTATGACCGCCAAACATGCCCCACATCATCGGTGAGGGCTTGTTCAATCCGTACAGGGGATAGGGGAGGACATCCTTCAAGCGTGATCAAGGGAACGTTGTCAGGACGCGATGCGAGATTATGGATATGGAGTTTTATTTCAGACATATGAAAAAAGTAGGATATCGAAGAGGGTTTGTCATGGTTGCAGCTTTCACTCAACAGGATAAAAGCATGACAAAAAAGGCTTCGATTCCGCCGTTAGACGGCCTAAAAGTCATATGAATGGACGTTTTCGCGCCTGCAAATCAGAAGCCGACCTGATCGCCGCCTTTAAGCGCGAGCATGTCACGCGTCTCATCAGGTGTGGCGATCTCGAGGCCAAGTTCCTCTAGTATTGTTCTGATCTTCTTGACCTGCTCGGCGCTTGATTTAGCAAGTTCGCCCTTGCCGATAAACAAGCTGTCCTCAAGGCCGCAACGAACATTGCCCCCCATGGCGCCGCTCATAGTCAAGAATTTCATCTGATCCTTGCCAACCGCCAGGACTGACAGCAGATAGTCGTCTTGGAACAACTTGTCGGCAATGGTTTTAAGGTGCATCAGGTTTTCTGGGTCCGCCCCCATGCCGCCATGGACGCCGAATATGCCTTGAATAAGGAATGGAGGCTTAATACGCCCCTTATTTACGAAGTAAGCCAAGTTATAGAGATGGCCTATATCGTAGCATTCGAATTCGAACTTCGTTCCGTAAGCGTCTCCGACATGGGTGAGAATATGATCAATCATTTCAAACGTATTAGGATAAATGCCGCCATATGAACTTTCTAAATAAGGCTTCTCCCAATCATATCTCCAGTCGTTATATTTTTGGGCGAGCTCGAAAGTTCCAAAGTTCATCGAGCCCATATTCAAAGAGCAAACCTCAGGCTGCGCGTAGTGCGCGGGTGCAATGCGCTCCTCAAGCGGCATGCCGAGACCACCGCCGGTGGTGATGTTGATAACGGCGTTGGTTTGTTGTTTTATCCGTGGCAAGAATGCTGAAAATAAACTTGGGTCTTGCTTTGGTTGTCCTGTGTTTGGGTCACGGGCATGGAGATGCAGGATGGAGGCCCCGGCTTCAACCGCATCTATCGCGTCTTTGGCTATATCATCTGCGTTAATGGGTAAATGTGGCGACATCGTTGGCGTATGGATTGATCCGGTCGATGCGCAAGTGATGATTACTTTTGGGGCTCTTTTCATAATCCATCCTAATCTTCTTTCGTAAGGCTTATCAAAATGAAGCCTCGTTTGAAGTATTGCGCCCCATCGCCTCTATCTGCCTACCGTTGCAGGGTTGCATCGACTAATGAGATTATATCTGCGCGACAATACAAGCCCTCATCAGGAAAAGTGTAATTCAAAAGAAAACATGGATGACCCATTCCCAGTGTATAGGACTGGTGCGAGCTTAAAGGCGGCGCCAATGCTGTTAAAATAAAGAGGAGTAGGCCGTATCTTTAATCTACTACTTTTGGCGGCGTCTTCATGTATCGAAAGCGTGATTTACAATTGCTTTTGCGTGTAGCATCGTGGTGTCAAACAGAGGGAGCCCTTGAGGGGCGTCGTTTGTCATTTGTGGAATTTCCGTACACCCAAGAACTATAGCTTGTGCGCCATCATCCATCAACTCACGCATCAATTTACCCACATAGGCGTGGGCCGCCGGAGAGAAAGTTCCGGCTGATATTCCCTCTTCGATCGCATCCTGCAAGTCGTCCTGCTTTGCAGCGTCAGGCAAAAGAGTGTCGATGCCAAGTGCGTTTAGCTTGCGTGAATACAGTCCGTTTTCAATAAGATTCGTAGACGCCAGAACGCCAACACTTCCAAAACCCTCCCGCCGAATTGCATCAGCGACGGGATCTATTAATCCAACGAGCGGAATGTCGATCGCTTCCTGCACCTGATCGGCGAAAACATGCGCGCTGTTGGCGCACATCGCTAACAACTGAGCTCCGCCCGCCTCGACCGTTCTCGCCGCATCCGTTAAAAGCTTGATGGCGCCGTCATAATCTTTGCGAGCCATTGCTCCAAGTGCGTCGGCGACATTGATCGCCACCATTACGACGCGTGCGTTGTTGACGCCACCCAGTCGCTTGCCTACGTCCTGATTGATCGCACGGTAGTAATCAATCGTGGAAAGCCAGCTCATGCCGCCGATCAGCCCAATCGTTTTCATATCGCCGCATCCTCAATGAATTTGATTGCAATCCCGGTTGCGTCCCGGGGGGCGATATGGATAGCCTCGCCCTCGTTGAGGACAGAAACGCCATTTTCTGTAAGCACGTCCTGTGCTTTTGGCAGGCTGGCGACTACAATGTCCATTCCAGTGTTCACTTCTGCAGGAAGCATCGCGTCACTGTTGGTTGAGGCTGGAAATAATTCCTGGAACCCCTTCGCTGTTACGAGACGGACTGATATATTGTGCGCCGTTACTTCCGCCGCATTATCGCTGAGCATTTGTACTTTGCTTCCGCATAACTTACTCATAAAGTCAGCTGACTGCGCAATGTCGTCCGATGACACGCGCAGTGTGACATTCTTCCAGTAACGGGCGCCATTTTGATGATTCTGCAAGTCAGGCCTTGTGAACTGAGTAAAATCCATTACCTGCGCCGCGCCGAGATTATAATCCCAGCTGTTGTCTTCTACGATGAAGCCGCAATACTTTACCGGATCAACTTGTCCTGTTTCGGAGTCTACATAAGTGCCCTCATGGGATATGTTGGGCGACATCGCGAGGCCCAATTTCGCCCAGCTGTCTCGTAAATCTGCAACATTATCTGATGCAAGCATAAGCCGTGCGAGACCTGGATCTTTATTCGACGCCTCTAAAGCAGCCGGGTGCGCATAGTCCGGATCGGCCCAGGCTAACTCAATCATATTTGTCGTTCCCGCCGATTGCTCCGTAAGGACCACCAGATGGTTGCCGCCGCGCCCGCCTGTCTCACCGCCGCCATAAAATGGATTTGGCCGGTATGACGTCGTCGTAAAACCCAGGCGTCGCCACGTATCTCTTGCATCAGGCAAATCACGGACCATAAATATTGTATGATCGAGATCGATTAATCCTTGCACCATAAAACCCTCCTCAAAATCTACATAAGCTTACCATTGTATTCCTCTATCATCAATTTATTGCCATTTGCAGAATGGTATGTTCTTGTGATATTTCATCTGTTGGTTTGTGTCGATTGTGAAAATGAAGAGGAGAAGAAAGGTATACTGAAGATCGCACCAGTCATGAGACGCGCCGCCGCGATGTGGCTTGGTCACGTTATGCGCCGTGATCTTAAGGGGCTTTGTTCGACGTTAAGGGCTTGATAAAAGGCGCTGCTGACGGCTGTTCGGAAGTGTTTTGCGGGCTTGTAATAGTATGCTGTGTTGAGAATCTTTACCGGCAGCCTGGCATCTTTGAATGCAAATAGAAAAAGAGTGAGATTGTTAGGTGTGGCGGTCACCAAACACACAGCTATGTGCGGGCTTAACACGGTGCGTCAAAAATTGGTCCTGGACCAGGTTGATTTAAACACCACCTTTCGCGGCGCCTCCGTTTCTCACGCCTAAGGCTGTCGTAATCGAGATCTTGTTTCCGGGCGTGGTGACTGCCAGAATTGATAAAATGAGAAATATACGTCCTAAAAATCAAACTCATACAGAACGCTCCGAACGAGGTTCCGGTGTACAGTCCGTTCGTATAAGTCTGCGCGTCTTGCAAGTGCTCGCGGAATCGCGCGGGCCTATGCACTTACGCGAAATTACGGCGGCGTCGTCTCTGGCGCCCAGCCAGGCTCACAGATATTTGCGCAGTTTTGTTGAAGGCGGTCTGGTGAGCCAGGACGCAGCAACCGGGCGGTACGATCTGGGTGTTTTGGCCTTGCAGCTTGGACTGACGGCCTTATCGCGCGTTGACGCAGTTAAGCTGGCGGATGAGGCGCTGGAGAAACTGGTCGAGCAAACGAATATGGCCGGAGGCGTGTCGGTTTGGGGCGCCTACGGTCAAACATGCGTTCGCTGGCGACCTAGCCCGAACATCATAATCGCAAATGCTGCTCTTGGTACGGTTTTTCCAATGCTGACGACTGCGACAGGTCGAATTTCGCTCGCCCTTATGCCTAAATCGATTACAAGGCCGATCGTAAAGCGGGAGCTGGCCGCCGCAAAAAAAGCCAATCGCGACATTGACATGGCGTCTGTGGATGCGTCCATCGAAGACCTGAAAACCATCGGATATTGTCAAGTTGCGGGGTATTCTTTCCCTGGGCTGCGAAGCATTGCGGCGCCGATCTTCGGCGCTGATGGCGAGCTTTCAGCTATTATAGGGCTCGTCGGGGCAGATTGCCCAGAGGGACAGCCTGACAGCGCGCCGCAATTGTTGGTTTCTGTGGCGCAGGATGTTTCAGAGCGAGCGGGCTTTCGTGGAAAAGGAAACCGGTATCCACTTTTGCGCGACACGCTCTAACGTTTTACCTCTTCGATTTTTTCCTTCACAAGAGCGCGTTCTTCTTCAGGCTTCGACAGCCACCATTCGCGGATGTGAGAGGCGTCACGGCGCTCTATATAGTCAGAATAAGCTTTAAGTTGAGTGTCGGGGAAACCGCTCTCGATACCACGTAAATAAGTATTGAAAAAGCCAAGTATAAAAGCATTTTGCGCACCCATGATAACGTCCGTAGGCGCAGAACCAAGGACCGGACCCTGGAGGGGAGGGCGCATAAACAGGGGGTAATCAGTAAGGCCTGTATGGGTGACCTGAGACATTTCTATACGATGTATGTCCTGTCTCAGACCTGCTGTCTTAAAGCCTTCATAATGGAACTCATATAGCCAGTGGTTGTCCGACAGGTCTTCTGTGTAATATTCCTTTTCGAGAAGAAGTTTGTACATAATATCGTGATCGGAATAAAACATCATGAAGGGTTGTTTTATTTCTTGTGCGAATGTCGACGGAGAGAATACTGCTCCGTCTAAATTAACGCCCGCAGCGCACCTCTCATCGATAATGCACAGCGGGCCTGTAACGGCGCCGCCAAAAGACATTCCCATTTGACCGGTGCTTTCGAAATTGCTTCTGGCGACGACGTCCATGACATGATTTGGTGCGTTACCGCTTTGCAGTGCATTGTGCACAAAGAGGCGGTCTTCCACCCATATCGGCTCGCTGTATGTCATCTTCTCGCCATCTGTTTGGCGCCTGGACATCCAATCCAGTTGCCCGGCGAACCGCTCGTCAAGGTCGTCTGAGCCAAGCGCCTTGGCTTTCGCGTCGTCATATTTTCCAAGCACTTCGTTTGATGTTTCCATCTCTATTTTGAGTGCAGGATCTGAGGGGATAACGTCCCCGTTTGGAAAAGCAGTCGGCGCGGAATCTCCTGTATGCTGGATGCTGTAGACCGCATATCCATGACTGGCCAGTTCTTCCATCAAGACGGTGTTCTGCGCCAGATGTCCTATCGCCCCATGGCTGAAAAAAATAGTTGGCAGCACCTTCATATCGCTCACAAGAGCGGCATCCGGATAAGCATTGGTTTTGGCGTGTTTGAAAAATGTGGCGAGTGGCCCAAACCCAATAACATCGCCGAAACCACGCGCTGTGCTTTTTGCTTCCAGGTCGTTGAAATAGTAGGCGGGTCTTGCGTCTTCGGGCTTTTCCGCCGGATACCATACTCGAACAAGGAGCCTTCGGGGCGCATTTTCACCCACGCCAAGAACGCCTTTTCGCGTATCATCCGTTAATTCAAATGTGCGTATGCCAACAGTATTCGGACCGGAAGGTTCAGGAAGGTTTGTTATTGGGAAAAAGTGCAAGAGGCCGCCTGCAACAAGCGCTAGAACCGTAAACGCCGGTCCGGATGCGTAGGGCGGGTTTTTTGGCGCTGCTTTACGTTGAAAAACGCTGATTATGAGGGGAAGGAATAGGAAAAAGCCGAAAGCGGCGCTGAGGCTTGCCTGCCAGCGGTCATTTAAGGCGCCGTAAACGCCAAGCGTAAATGTGATCGCGGCCACCGCAGCGAGTATAGCTGTCCGACCGGGCAATGGGCGCACCCACCACGCAATTGCACCTATGGTCAGGGCGATCAATAATAAAGCGTCTACAAAAATCATATAGATTTCTTTCGGTTCTTCCTTGCTCGCGTCCAGGCTTCAACGCCAGGCGCGAAGCGCATTGCTGTAAATACAAATGGTTGGGTTTTTAAAAGGATCAGCTAAAAGTCACTTTTCATCAGGCCTTAAGCCGCAAAGATCTTACCGGGGTTCATAATACCTTGAGGGTCCAGGGCGGCTTTAATTTGCCGCATAAGAGGCACTGCAGCGCCGATTTCCATTTCAAGATACTTCATTTTACCGGTTCCAATTCCATGTTCGCCTGTACACGTACCTTCAAAAGCCAAAGCACGTTTTACCAATTTTTCATTGAAACGTTCGATGCGGTGTAGCTCGTCTGTATCGCCCTCTTTAAACAAGCATAAAACGTGGAAGTTACCGTCGCCGACATGTCCGACGATTGGCGCTGTCAAACCCATCTCGGTGATGTCTTGTTTTGTCTCAACCACGCACTGGGACAAGTTTGAAATTGGAACGCACACATCTGTGGCGAAACCGGTGCATCCGGGCATTAGCGCCTTTGCCGCATAATACGCCGCATGCCTTGCTTTCCAGATTTCATTGCGTCTGTCAGGATCTGTTTCGGAAACGAAACCGCCGCCACCGCAATCCTCAACGATATCCTGAAATCTGACCGCACTCTCGTTAACGGCGTCAGGTGTTCCGTGAAACTCGAAAAATAATGAGGATTTTTCAGGTAGCTCCAGCTTAGCGTAACGATTGATCGCCCTCATCTGAAGTTCATCTAGGAGCTCCAGCCGGGCGACCGGAAGCTGGCTCTGTATGCACAGTGTCACAGCATCTACTGCGTCCGACAGTTCATTAAAAACGCAACGCCCGCCAGAAATTGCTTCCGGTATGCCGTGCAGCCGCAGATTAATCTCTGTAATAACGCCAAGCGTTCCCTCGGAACCAACGAACAGTCGCGTAAGATCGTATCCGGCGGAAGATTTTCGCGCCCGCTGTGCGGTTTTTACAATCTCTCCGGTTGCCGTAACAACGGTCAGTCCGACGACGGCGTCTTTCATCGTGCCATATCGAACGGCGTTCGTGCCAGACGCACGGGTGGATGTCATGCCGCCTATCGTTGCGTCTGCCCCCGGGTCGATGGGGAAAAACAAGCCTGTATCACGCAGAGTTTCGTTCAACTGCTGGCGTCGCACGCCGGGCTCGACTGTGCAGTCAAGGTCTTCCGGGCGTACAGAGAGTATCGAATTCATATCGCGAACATCAATGCATACGCCGCCATCAACCGCCGCCACTTGCCCTTCTATAGAGGTGCCTCCGCCGAACGGAACAATTGGCGTAGAGGACTCCGCGCACATTTTTACCGCGGCGACGACATCCGATGTAGAGCGAGGGAAGAATACGATATCAGGCGGTTGACACGGATGGTAAGCTTCCCCGACGCCATGCTGCTCCAGTACGCTTTGCGCAGTAGAGGTTTGTTCTGGGAAACGACGTTTAAAGGTGTTGATAATCTCGCTCACAAGGAAGCCTTCCAATAATCCACAAAACGATCTCAATCGATATCATCGTTTTACACTGTATGCGGCTCCACTATAACCCATAGGTAAGCGGGAGTATAAGGGGATATTCGTGCATGAGGGGCGTTGCGGGGCGCGCCGTATATGCCCCCGCCACTCTTACCCGTCAGTTCTCATTGGTGAAGAAAATCCTTGGCAAACGACCAAAATACGTCATGGCCGCTGTAGTCCATCGAATGTTTTCCCGACATCACCAGGTCAACTACAAAAGGAAAAGGTCTGGCGCCGGGGATGGTGTGTGAACCGTTTTCAACGACAGCCTGCAAAACCGGCATGTCGCTCGTGCAATTCGTGTAGGAAATCAGTTGCGTCAATGTGCCGTCATGGGGATCGCCATCCGGCAGCATTGTTGTTTTCGCCTCATCCGTGCATCCGTTTGTATTTCGCCAAAAATCAACGGTTTGTGCGGCTGATAACACCGGTTCCAGCGGATAACCCTCGTATTCCCGCACCTCCCTCCACAGGAAGCTGGCGTAGCCGCCCTCAAACTTATTGGTTCCATCCTTGGCGCCATGATTGAGCAGAACCGGCGTCGGGTGGGCGCACCCCTTATTGATCTGAACTGTCGTGGTTGGCGATCCATATGTGCCAACAGCAATAAAAGGAGTTTCAGCCTCGCACGCCATTCGCATAGACATCGTACCGCCATTGGAATATCCCGAAAGGGCGACATTGCGCCTGTCAAAATTATAATCTGACGCCATGGTGTCGATGAGTTTGAGAAGAGCAGGCAGCTGGTCCTGCATTTTCTGGGCGATTGGATGGTTTGGGTTTTCTTCATCTTGCCAGCCATTGTATTCTCCTCCCGCACTGGGTAGGAGAACAAGAATTTTCTCATTTGTCGCAAGGTCCTGAAGTCGCCCGTTTGAAAGCCACTCTTGTGTGGGCCCCGATATGCCGCTGCCGTGGAGCATAACAAGCATTGCTTGAGGAACAGAATTGTTCTCGGGTTTGAGTAAACGATACTCAATAACGCCGCTTGCGCCCTTAAAGGTTCCATCGCATGCCGCGTCGGAGGTTGCTTTGCAATCGGCGAGAGGCGGCCGTTCCAGACCGTTGACGGCGTTCTGAAAAGACACAATGCCCGCGCCGACGACAAAGCCAATCACGACGACAACGCCGCCTACAATTTTTAGCCACTTCATCATAACGTCCTTACTCCAAATATTTCAGAATATTTACTGTACTCTGATAATCGAAAAGAAATGAAAAACAATGAATTTGTTCACCATTTTATTCCCAAATCATAAGCTAGAGGGCGTTATCGCCTTTTTTCAAGCATATCTGCCGAACCTGATCGTATGCGTGCCGAAAAACAGATCTGCATCTTGTAAAAAAGTCCGATCACCTCTTAATTTACTCATGCGCCCTATTATCAATAGCGCAATCCAACTTTCAATATTTAACTTATAACAATAATGGATCGGAGTACTTTGCCGCACTGGACTAAGTGACGTCTATATGGGATTTTTCCCATTATTTGCGAGCGCCGGGTTTGCATATCCGCGGGCTGATATGCACACGTAAATAGCAGTTTAGTTGACGGGCGTCGATCCGGTGAGTGTGAAGGAGGCAACATGGACGGTATTGATAATTTTGCGGGGTTTACAAATGCAAAGTTCGCGCCTCTGAAAGAGGCCTTTATACAGAATTTTCAGGAGGATGACGAACTCGGCGCCTCAGTCGTCGTTTATAAAGGGGGCGAGATTGTGGCCAGCCTTCATGGCGGGTGGTGTGATGAAAACAAGAAAACACCTTGGACTGAAGAGTCGGTGATGTGCACGATGTCGGCCGTTAAGGGTCCGACATCCATCTGTTTGCACCTGTTGATTGACCGTGGGGAGCTGGAGTTAAATCAACCCGTCGCGGATGTATGGCCGGAATTCGCCCAAAACGGTAAAGAAGCTATTACAATTCGGAATGTGCTCACCCATCAGTCCGGTTTGCCGGCTCTGCCGGATGCGCCGGTGGGCTGCGGTTATAACTGGGGGGTTACGATAAAGGCGATCGAAGATCATGCGCCTGTCATTGAGCCCGGCGCCTCTCCTGCATATCATGGCCACACATTTGGCTACTTGGCTGGTGAAATAATTCGTCGTCAGACCGGTTTAATGCCTGGTGATTTTTTCACCGAAAACATCGCTATGCCCTTCGATGTCGACTATGAACTTCGTTGGCGCGAGCGCTTCGAGGGCCGAACGTCGAGGTTTGTTCCATCTTTTTTTCCGCCTCCAGATCAAATGCATACCCTTGCGCCTGTTATAGAAGCGATGGTCAAGGGCGACGACTGGCGGCCGAAGATGGGCAGTCTGCTTTTTGTTTACTATGACACATTTCAGGAGCCATGGAGGTCTTTTGAGAGCCCTGCTGTTTTCGGGCATGGAAGCGCGAAAGGGCTCGCCAAGCTTTACGCCATTCTCGCCGAGGGCGGCGCGCTTAACGGCAAGCGACTTATTTCCGAGGCTGGCGTCGCCCGCATGCAGGAGGAGTGCTGGCACGAAACCGAGCTTACGACAAACGGCCACTGGAGATACGGTCTGGGCTTTATGCAAGATACGCCAAAACTGTTTCCCTGTGGTGAAGGCGGTTTTGGTCATCCCGGCAATGGCGGCGCTATGGGCTTCGCCAATCCACGGCTTGGGCTAAGTTTTGCCTATGTGATGAACCGCCGCCATATTATGAATTCCGGCATGGCGGAGATAGGCCCACGGGCGACCCGCCTGGCAACGAAAACTCTTGAAATTGCGAGTGATGCTCGTCCATGCTAGGAAACTGCATGGCGAAGCCTAAAGAAATGTCCAATTCTGACTTTTCCAAGCTCTCTTCCGGGGGGCGGGTCGAAGATATCGAGATTGAAGATGGTCTTATGCTTCGCATTGTCGACTTCCAGGTCGATGAGGATATATTCGTACATGCGCCGATCGATAGAGTGGGTTTGTCCTGTGTTTTGGAGGGGCGATTCGAGGGTCATTTTGAGGGATTGACCGATGTTGTTGGCGATAGCAGCCAGTTAAGGGTCTTCTTCTGGACGGGGACAAAATCTATTAATTTGTCATATCCGGGCGGCACGCATTTTCGCATCGTTCAACTTCTCTTTACCCGGCAATATATCGATGAAAACCTTACTCCAAACACGGATGTTATACCTGAGCTTTTACTGTCGACATTGAACTCTAATGCGGAGGGGCATTATACCTATCAGCGTCCGTTGCAACCTGCTCTTCGTATTATAGCCGAGCAGATCATGCGGTGCTGTTTGACAGGATCTTTGCGTGATATGTTTTACCGCGGCAAAGCTCTTGAGTTATTGTCTCTTGGATTTTCCGAACTGCAGACAGAGGAGCCAAGCAAGCAGGCCATGCTCCTCAGCATTTCTGATGTGGAGCGTGTCCGGGAGGCGCGGGATATATTGTTGGCGGACCGCGTGTCGCCGCCGACCATTTCCCAATTATCCCGCAAGGTTGGGCTTAACGAGTTTAAGTTGAAGCAAGGTTTCCGGTTCGTCTTCAATACAACGGCATTCGCCCTATTGAATATGGACAGAATGGAAGAGGCCGAACGTCTCTTAAGGGAAGGCCGTATGAACGTCGCTGAGGTTGGACGCAAAGTCGGCTACACCAGCAATGCTGCATTTTCGCGGGCCTTCCGGAAGTGTTTTGGGTACCCTCCAAGCGCCATTCTACTCAACAGCACAGTTGACCCTAATGCCGTTGAAGATGAGTAGAAGCGGGCTGTTTCTGCACTCCGACCTTCGTTTTATGCCTGGATAAACAGGCTGATGGTTAAAGTCGCCTCTATAAAGGCGTTAAAGCTTGTGAAGTTGTGCGCCTACTGTTTCTCCGCGATTGGAATTTAAAGCGCTTGCTTGCGATGTAGGGGCCGGTTCGCCGGTTACGGGCCGCTTAAACAAAAGGCCTGTAGGCATTTGCGCCTGTGCGTGCGAAGTGCATCACAAACAAATGGCCCTTGCGCCCGGGGCGGGTGTTGAAGTGTCCTGTAATAGAATGCTATTCTACTATTTGAATGCGTTGCGCATATTTGGCCGGCGCCTTGCGGAAGTAAAGGGACAGGCATGTACGGACCTATAAAAGTGAAAAGAATTTTTAGCGTAAGCGTATTGTGCGTCACGTTTTTTGCAGCTGCGGCGCATGCGAAGGACCGTACGCCCGAAGACGTTGACGCCCTTATCGAGAGTGTCGCCGCGGGATTGCGGCCCCTGGTGCGGCCAGCCGACGCGCCGCCTGTGCGTTGGACCATGGAAGAGCGGATGGCTGAACATGGCGTGCCTGGCGTGTCTGTCGCCGTTATTGAAGACGGACGAATTTTGTTTGCGCGTGGGTTTGGCGTCAAGAATTCTGAGACGATGGAGCCTGTGGACGAAAATACTGTATTCTCCGTAGGGTCCGTCAGTAAAGTTGGCGCGGCGGCGACGGCGTTGCGTCTGGTTGCGAAAGGGGAGCTTGATCTTGACGCCCCTGTAAACAGGCGCCTGACGACTTGGCAAGTTCCGGACAATGAGTTCACAGAGCGCAGGCCTGTAACGCTCCGCGGGCTTCTTTCACATACGGCAGGCCTTACAGTCCATGGATTTCCAGACTTTAAGCCGGGCGAGAAGATCACAACTGCTGTTGAGACTCTGAATGGTTCCGGAGCTGCCAAAACGCCGCCTGTGCGTCCGTTTTACGCTCCAGGCACGCAATGGCGGTATTCCGGGGGCGGGACGACCGTTATGCAACTTCTGATTTCGGAGAGTACAGGCGGTCGTTTTGAGCAGGCGGCCGCTGAGAATGTTTTTGCGCCTCTTGGCATGGGCCGCAGCACGTATGAAAATCCGTTGCCGGCGTCCCATGGCAATATCGCTTACGCCCATAACGAGCGGGGCGGCGTCACCGCGAAACCAAGGGGGTGGCACACATTTCCGGAAAAGGCGGCGTCCGGTCTATGGACGACGCCAAGCGACGTCGCGAAGCTTTATATCGCTCTAATGAACAGCTACGGGGGGGATGACAACGCCTTTCTTCCGCGTGATTTGGCGATCGATATGATGACGGAGGTGAGCCCAAGCTATTTCGGTCTCGGTCCTGCGCTTACGGGCTTTGGCCAAGACCGCCGCTTTTTTCATTCAGGCGCGAATGAATCCTATCGTGCGTGGACGGAGGGGCATCTGGAAACCCGAAATGGTCTTATTGTCTTCACCAATGGCGCCAAAGGTTCGCGCCTTTACTACGAAATTCGCCGTGCTGTCGCAGATGCCATGGGCTGGCCGTACTATGAAGAAATCATTACGCCCAATTTTCCCAAAGATGATGCTTTAATACAAAAATTTATTGGAACATATACGCCGGAGGAGGCGCCGTCTTCATCTGCGCTGCGTACATATGGCAGCGTCCCGGTGAAGCGCATTAAGGTCGTAAAGGGCGCTAACGGTGGCCTGCAAGTTGTGATTCCAGGGCGCGGCCGCCGCACGCTTCATCGTGTTTCACCAACGACTTTTTTGGTGGAAGATACGCCGATCGGCACGCCGAATTGGGTAAGGATTGAGTTTCTGGTGAGGCACGACAGCGTCGTGAAGGAAATGATTTTAACGCTATCTGGTGAAGGCCTTGTGCTCAGCAAGAAGTAGGTTCAGAACCCCTTCACTGTGATGCCGTATGTGTATAACAGAACTTGCACCTATTAATATAGGTTGATTGGGTTTATATCGCGAGCGTCTGATACGACGTTTCATAAGTACTGTTAGCTGTTTGCAATGAATGAAAAAAGGCCGGCGAGAGCGAATGGAATGTAAACGCCGATCATCTGTGTAAATATAGCCATAATGAGCGCCAGCGGCATCAGCCTTTTATCATAATAACTCGCCACAAGCGGTGCGGTTACAACGCCGCCGATATTCGCCATACTGCCTATTGCAATCATAGGCGGCGATATTTTGAACAGCCATGCAAAAAGAAGCAGTGTTGCAAAATGTATCGCCAGCCACAAAAAGCCCGCCACAGCGTAAACGCCGATTTCGCTAAGCGCGGAAAAGTCGAGCTGCACCCCCAAAGACGCCAGAGTGATATACAGAAGATAGTATCCGAGCGTTGTCGACTGATCGCAGAGCCGTCTGGCGGCCTTTGAAAGCGATGCGCTTATCGCGATCGCCGATATGATCAAAATCACCCATGTGGGCTCAGATATTATGACTGGATTGCCGATCTGGGGCAAAAGACTTGCGCTTGCGCCAGCGATCAAAAGGGCGGCGAAGCCTGTGGCGATCAGTAAAGAGAAATTATTGAGGGCCATTGGCGCGGGGGGACTTGTTTCGTGATGAGGGGGCGCGAATGGCTGGACGTTCGCTCGGTTATGAACTCCGCCAGACAGGGCGCGTAGCCAGTTTTGGTGGCGTGAAAGAAAGAGAAGGAAAAGAAGCCATGCAAAGCCCACAAAAGTCTGCATCAAAACAAGCGGTGCGACCGTCTCTGCAGGTGCGTTAATACCCTGTTGAACGGCGACCCCATTGGCCGTACCGCCAATCCAACCAGCGGCGACAACGGCCATCCCTTGCCAAATATCTGTATTTTGTCCCCTTGCGAATAAAAGAACCATCAGCACTCCACCGACAGCGACCCCTAAGGCGCCGGCGAGAACGGCTGGAATTGCTGATTTGCCGATGCCGCCTATCCCCCTAACGTCGCATGAAGCGATCAGGTAAAATAAAGATAGTGGCAAACAGACCTTTCCAATAAGCGAATATATTGGTGCTTGTTTTGGCAGTACGCCAGTTTCAGATAAGACTGCCGCCGACAAGATAACCCAAACAACAAGGGGGAGGGCGGAGAAAAGCTTTGATAAGAACGGCGCGCTGCTCAACCAGCATAAAAATGAAGTTGTAAAAACAAGAAGCAGCAGTATTTCGAGATCGCCTGAAACGAAAGGTGTATAATTCATATTTTTAAGCCGGTGGTTTCGTAGGCCCGACCTCGACAAGCAGCGGTCGATCATATGCTTGATCGTGAGCGTAGGGCCAAAAATTAATTCAGTCAAATAAATTAAATATGCATGCTATTCGGCATGCTGCAATTGGGCGGCCCAGATCTGCGACATTCTATCGAGCTTCACTTTCATAATGTGCGGGCGCGTAAAATTAGTACGAAAGTGCAGGCCCGTCAGAAATGTCTCTATAATCGATAGAAGGTCCTGTAAGGAATTTTGATCTGTCTGTGGGTAGTATTTGCCGACTTTCGTATTTATGAGTGTTTTGACCTCCTCTAAAGAGGCGTTGATTATTTTTCTATTTCGTTGAGTGAATTCCTGATCATGCAGACAGCTGCTCGCCAGTTTATGGCATAAGATCGCTTTGCTTTTGTTGCTGGCGTTCCAAAGAAAATGCACGACATTATCGAGGTCGCTCTTTCTATAGTCAGGCCGTGTAAATTCCTTTTTCGTAAGATCAATCATTTGCGCTGAAGCGTATTCGATGGCGGCCGAGAACAGGGCTTCTTTGCCGCCAAACAGATGTTGCGCCGATCCCCAGGCTGTTTCGGCCTCAAGGCTGATATTCTTTGACGTGACAAGATGCATTGGGGAGGCGGCGGCGAGTTTCAGTGTTGCTTTGATAAAGCGTTTTTGCGTTTCGCGGCTGCGTTGTTGAGATGCGACGCGCATAGTTTTGATGGTTTCGCCAGCAACAGATGACATGGTATCGCCTATATCAATGAAGAGAAAAAAGATATATTCGCGTTATCAGATGGAGGCAAGGCTTGCGTCAACTCATCTGAGAATATATTAATTTATCTAGATAAATAAAATATGAATTGAAAGCGGGCTGGAATGACGGCGTGGCGGCATCTGTACAACAGGCTGGGCGCATGTGCTGAATATTATGGATAGAGCTGATTTTTTTTCTGAAACGTATACACAGGCGCGCGAACGTTTTAAGGAGGCGGCGCAACGCGTTTGCGGACCTGTAAGCGTTTATCGCCATCCAGAGGTCAAGGCGCCCGATGGTGCGGAGCTGGCCGTCGACACGGCGTGGATTGGTCCAGATAATCCGACTGTCGTATTGCTGTGCATTAGCGGCGTTCACGGCCCTGAAGGGTTTTGCGGTTCGGCGGCGCAATTGCAGAACCTAACGAGCGGCGTTTTGCGCTCTTTGCCGCAGGGTGTTTCAGTTCTATTCGTGCACGCTTTAAATCCATTTGGATTTGCTTATGTAACACGATATAATGAAAATAATGTCGATATAAACAGAAATTGGGTTGATTTTGGAAAACGGCCGCAAACTTGCGATCTCTATGCCGAAATTCACGAATGCTTACCGCCTGCTGATATTTTCAACGATCACGCTTTTAACGAGACCGCCCTTGCCTTGGCCGGCTTGCTTCAGAAGCATGGCGGTCTTGCTATGGAAAATGCGCTAAGCATGGGCCAGTATCATTGGCCAGACGGGATCGGCTATGGCGGTGAATGCGCGCAATGGTCTTCTCTCACTTTGAAGACTATCCTTGATAGCTTGCCGAAAAGCGTTCGTCATATCGCTTATCTCGATTGGCATTCGCTGATCCGCAGCGGTGGCGACGAGATGATTTATCTTTGCTTTAATCATCCCGACGATTCATTGTTTCGTCGGTGTCGGGATTGGTGGGGCGCTGAAAACGTTGATGCGGAATATGTTGATAAGAAATGGGGCGGGGCTTTGGCGCGAGAGGGCGGGCGTCCGCAGAGGCGCGGGGTTATGATGTGGGGGGTCCAGGCGCATCTGGCTGAAAAGTGCGATGTTGCTGGCGGTGTTGTGGAGTTCACGGACGACCCCATTGACCCGATAGAGCAAAAACTTGTCGACCTTAAAGCGATGCTGATCTCACGTCATATTGTCGCAACGCGTGACGTTACATCTTCGAGCGGCCGAAAGCTCGCCGATCAAAGCAAGGAGTTTTGGACGCCGTCACGTTTAAAGTGGCGGGAATCATCTCTTGTTCTCGCCGAAAGCGTATTTAAAAGAACGCTTAAAGGCGCCGGCCTTTGGGCTGCAGAAAGTCGATATAGTTGAAGAATGTTGAGCGCTGTTTTTACAAACTTGTGAAATGCATGCCGATTAAAATTTTCATGACCAAAAACCATGTGCGTTTTGCTTGTTTTTGTATGTTAGGCAGGCGGCAATTCGATCGGGCGTTTCAACAATTTGGTGTTGTCGAGAATACGTTTGATTGTCTTGCTTTTGTTTCGCGGAAGCGGAACTTCCGGCCCAAGGACAGATCTGTACCACATCGTCGCAAGATGAATGGCAAGGTTGAGCGGGTCGTCGCCCCGTATTTTTCCTTTTGGAGACTGGCTGCGCGATTGTGTCGCCAGCATGTATTCTGTTCCCAGGAACAGAAGCTCCGCCAGCATAAGGTCCTCATCCGTAATATTTTTATGCTTGACAGACTTTGCAACTATTTCTGCATAGCGATGAATAATGTCGCTTCGCAATGGCTTCCAAAGAGTGTCAAGATTATCAAGGTTGTGGGTGAGGTACCAATGCGTTAACTGCGTATTGCCGCGGCGGTTTACATACTGTTGCACGGATCGCCAGCACACCAAAAAGGCCGCCCCAAACAAGTCTTCATCTTCAATATCGGTGAAGTAATTATAAAAATCATAGAGACCTTGTTCGGCGATATCCGTCATCAACCCGTCTTTATTTTTAAAATGAAAATAGATTGATCCAACCGGTAAGCCGGTTTCATCCACAACGTCTTCAATGGATATGTCTGCGAAATCTCGCGTCGCAAGGAGATTGCGCACCCCTTGGCGAATGCGTTCCTTTGTTTTCTCGCCTTTTGTCAGCTTTTTCACCTGATGGGCGGGCGGTGCGGCAAGTCTCTTACTTTTCATGTTTTTAGATGGTTTGGGTGTGTTTAGGGCGCTGATGATTGACGCGGCGAAAGTGATGTTATACGTATTGAAAATAGAATTTTATTCTATTATGATGCATCTTCTATCTTATAGACAAGTATGATTTCGATGTCCAAACCCGATATAGTTGTTTAAGCGCTTCTTTTGGAACCTGTCGCTTTCACTCCTATAGCCGGTTGCGAAGACTTTGAGAGTCGCCAGTTATCTCGCAGACCGGCTTCTGCGGCTATGGGCGGGCTAAGTAATGTACGCGACGGACATGATTGCGCGGTTTCACCGGCTCTTAAACTCTAGGGCGCTAGCCGCTACGTGCGCTGACGACGGTTTTCGCCTGGGGCCGGTGGGGGGGGGCAGGCTTCACGGCTTAGGCCTTTTGATGGGGCCTTCATCTATCAATCGATCTGATTGGCGGCGAAGCGGGTTAGGGGGCGGATGTAATTTATGGGGCATGTCTTGTTTCATCGGATCCGGACGAGGTGCTTTAGATCTTTGTTTTTGCGCGCATCTTTTGCAACAAAACCGGTATCCACTTTTGCCTGACACGCTCTAAAATACCGACCATTGCGTGGCGGGACCCGTTCAGGATAAGGCGAGATAAGACTTATGAACAAAGGCCAAAGTATCGCGATTTCGGATTGGGTGAAGATTGGAGTGATCGGCGTCATGTGTATGGCGCAGACGTTTCCTTATTATCTTGTCAATTCCACGGTCCCCACAATATTTCGCGCCGAAGGCCTTGAACTTAAAGATTTTTGGGCGTTCTCGTTTCTAACGATCCCGGCCTGGGCCAAGTTTGTTTGGGCGCCCATTGTTGACAGATACGGCTGGCGGCGCTTTGGCTTACGTAAATCATGGATTCTGGCGTGTACGTCTTTAGGTGCGTTTAGCCTGATCTGGTTGTCTTTCACTCCGCCGTCAACCGAAACGCTTTTTGCTGTTGTTGCGGTTTTATTCGTTCATATGGTGATTATGCAGACGCAGGATATCGCCGTTGACGCCTATACTCTTGAAAACCTGAAAGCCCATGAGCGTGGGGCGGGGGCCTCGGTGAAAGTCGTGTTTGAGGGGATCGGCGAGGCGCTTGCGCTCGCTGGCCTGATGTATATCTTTACGCGCTGGACATTTGGCGGAGCCGAAACAGGCTGGGTTCCAATGATTTTCGTGGCCTCGCTGCTTTTAATGGTGTTCACAACTCCGGTTCTCATCCGACAAGAACCCCCCTTGGCCAACGAAATCGCCAAGCGCCGCGCGGCGGGAGACAATCCCCGCATAATGAAATTTGTGAGGAGAATCGATACGCCCTTTATAACCGGGATCCTGTTTGTCGGCGGTTTCATCAATTTCATGTTGCCGGCGCTTTGGGGGGCGATGTTGGTGGATTTCGAGTTCTCTTTGTTGGAGATCGGGATCATCCTGGGTGTGATTACGCCCATCGGCGCGCCGCTTGGCGCGATTATTACCGGAACACTGGTGACCACGTTCGGTTTACGGAAAATTGTCAGTGCAATGGCTGTCCTAGGCGCTGTATGTTTTGTAATTGTCTTGACTGGCGCGGGGGCGGGTTTTAATCCAGCTCCCTGGTTCGCACCGATCGGCGGCGCGTTAATGCAATTGAATCCAGATTGGGCTGGCGCGCCGCGTGTCGTGTTCGCCATGATCACTTTGCTGCCGGCCGTCTTCATGCTTGCATCTTTGCATATGATCATGACTGTATCGCGCATGGGCTGGGCGTCGCGCACCCAAGCAGGGACGGACTTCACGCTCCATGGCGCGGTTTACAATATTGGCCGAACGGTAACCGTCGCCTTGTCGCCTTTTATCGCCAGCGCTTTCGGGTGGACCGCCTTTTTATTCATCATGGGCGCCCTTATCATCGGCTTATTGTTAGTGTACCGTATAGGCATGCCGCAGCTTGATGAATTGTGTAATCGTCGCCGGGTGCAAGAGGGTGAATTGACGGAAATGTTAATTTAAAAAACGCCGACAAAGGCTTTACGTTGTTAAACGTACGGGCCATCCCTTTCTGGGATCGGCCTATCATCAATTTATCCCTGTAGCCTAAGAGCAAGGTTTTCACCTTGCTCTTTTATGTGACCCGGCCCGCTGAGATTAAAATCTGTATGCGGCGGATAATCTCCATGCAACCGGTTCGCCGGGGCGTACGCCGTTGGGACTGCCGTTAAATGTTACGTTGTAGTACTCTTCATCCCATACGTTTGAAACCGACGCCAGGAGTTCGACATTTTCAAAACCATTATAGAAAACTTGTAGGTCCAGAAGGTCGTAACTGTCTTGCGTGAAAACATTCGTAAGCGTTGCTTCGCGTTCGCCGACATATCGGTACCCGGCGCCAAAACCGAGTCCTTGAAACTGTCCGCCTTGAATTTCGTAGGTTGCAAAAACAGACCCGGAGTGATCCGGCGTCCGTGGCGGTTTCAGGCCTATATTATCTGGGTCTTCGTCTTCTGTGATTTCCGCATCCACATACCCGTATTGCGCGATAATATTAAGGCCGTCAAACACTTCGCCAACGACATCAATCTCAAAGCCGCGGCTGCGTTGCTCGCCAGTGAGCAAGGTGTCGCCATTTATGTCTTCTGTTGCGATATTCGTTTTCGTAATTTCATAAATGGCGGATGTAATGCTGAGTTGGCCGCCAAATAGAAGCGCCTTAACGCCAATCTCGAACTGTTCGCCCTCTGATGGGTTTAGCGATCTGTCTTGTGCCGACTGTACTTCGAAAGATTGACTATAATTAAAGTACGTATTGATATTATCGTTCAGGGCGTACACCAAGCCAACGGTTGGGGAAAAATTGTCGCCTTCTCCTATAAATACGCCATCTGTTGCGGCTAGAACCAGATCGTTGGTGGTGAATGACGTATCCGCACAGGGCCCAGTGACGCCGCCGCCAAGGTCGCATTCAAAAATGCGTGTTTCGCTTTCCTGGTCGCTATACCTGCCGCCCAAAAGAAGGCTGAACCGGTTCGTCAGATTAAGATAGGCCTGCGCGGCGATGGAGGTGCTCTCAATATCTGTAACGCCGTAATCCTCAATAACAGCATCGCCGCGGAACGTCGCGCCTTTGTCTTCGTAGACAGGGCTAAAAATATTAAACGGCGTAATATTGCGGGGCAGTCGGTTTAGGTCGTCGGATGCTGCTTCATTATGTTGAACGCCTACATAAAAAACATGTTGCTGATCAAGAAAATCAAAATCACCGACAAGGTTTACTTCGTAATTTTCAATTTCCGTTAAGCCTTCACGATCTTCACGTCGGCGTTGCGTCACGCTGCCATCGCCTCCGGCGAGAATTGGTCCATTGATCTGGGCGAACAAGTTATAACGATCAACTTCTTGATAGTCGTATATAGCGTTTACAGTAATGCGATCGGTCAGGACATAGGAGGCTTTAAGGCCATAGTTTGCAAAATCCGCTTCCGTTTTATTCCAGGGTTGACCATAATAGGTTGACCGAGATGCATTGGGAAAACCGTATGTAAACGGTTCATTTGGATCGCCCGTCAGAGTAACTTCGGTCGTTCCGCCCACATCGAAAACAGCATCGCGCGTCTGCCAAATCGCTTTGCCCGAAAAACTCAGCTTATCTGTCGTGTTCCAGTCGAAGGACCCGCCGACAGCCATAACTTCATCTTCAACGAAGTCGACAAAGTTCTCTGCTTGTTCATAGGCGGCGATCAAACGGTATAAGAAGTTTCCCTCTTGATCGAGGCTGCCGGTTGAATCGAACTCCACACGGTATTTGTCCCATTTTCCGGCTTCTAGCTTGATACGTGTCCCGCCATCGGCATTCGGACGTTTTGTAACAAGATTAATCGTACCGCCAGGTTGTATTTCGCCGTAGTTTACGGCTACGGGACCTTTAATGACGTCAATGCGCTCGACGAGGGATTTGTCCGGCAAGAAGTAATTTGAAGACCGGTAGTTATCAACGTTGATTGAACCTTCAACGCCGCCCTCAAACCCACGATAATTATACTGCGGTTGTGAAAAGTTGCGTTCGCCGTAAGAGACGCCGCTGACAAGGCTCAGGGCGTCGCCGACATCCTTAATGTTAGCAAGCTCGAGAAGGTCTTCGGTGAGTACGGATACGGACGCCGGGGTGTCGGTCAACGGAATGTCAAATCGTGCTACGGAAGAGGTCTCTTTGGGCAAAAACGACCTGGCGATGCCTTGGATTATTATCGTTTCATACTCTTTCGAGCTTTCAATTTGCTCTTGCGCGGAGGCTGAAGCGACACACAAGGTCGATAAAGCAGCCCCAAGGCCTGCACAAGCGAGAGCCGATGATGAAAAGAGCGTTTTTTTTGACATTTTCCCTCTCTCTATTTTTCTTCGAACTTTGATGCAGCGTGTGAGAGCGCATGCCTTCAAAAGTCATGCTTCTTTATAAAAAATAATAGCTGTATAATTATAGAATTCAATTCTAATTCATTCAAATTAGAAATGAATTCTATTTTAAAACTAACTGTGGCGCAAAAACCTCAAAATAACGCCTTGTAGTTTTGGTCATGAAATCTGGAATCGTTTGCAGGCGAAGCGGACCGCCGGTTCGCCGTTCGTGAGGCTCCTGGAGCTGTTTGCGTTTGTCGTGAGTGGGCCAAACGGCTCAAGAGCGCATTCGCAAAAGTGGGAACCGGTTTTGTGAATAAAATGCGCGTTAAAACATAAACTTAGACCGCATTTACGATTCGGAGAATTGTAAATGTGTTCTAGGTGTTTAGTCCCGGGAAGTGATGGAATCACTTTATGCAGTGATCCCTCATGGAGGAAGGCCCAATGGGACAGGTTTTACACGAGTGCGCCACGACCACGCACGCGGTCCGAAAAGCAATACAGCGATCGCAAGCTT
>JBCDBL010000043.1:0-28942 GCA_039183635.1 Pseudomonadota bacterium | reverse complement strand
CCGTCCGCTGTCGCGGACACCTCCCCCGTGAAACGGGGGAGGAGACCTCAGAAATCTCGTTTTAAGGTAAGACCGCTTCTGGTGGTCCCAGGCGAAGCGTTTCAAACCTCACCCTCTGGGGCAGGTCAATGACTTTAGTTATCACCCAAGAGCGCCAATAACGCCGACGCCGGCGAGCCCGTGCGGCAAACGGCGCACAGACTGAGCATCGATCCCCCCCAGAGCATATACCGGAAGTGGCGCTGCGCCTGCGATTGCAGCAACCCGATGTCGCCCCAATGACGACGCGCCTGGATGGCTCCGCGTGGCGAAAACCGGGGACAGAAGAACCGCATCGATGCTTTTTTTCACTGCACGCCTTATCGCCGCCGGTCCATGGGCGGCGCCTGTCAATATCATATCACCGCGCAAACTGACGGGCGGTATCCGGTCATATAGGCCTTCGGGAAAATGTACGCCGTCAGCACCAAGATCATTAGCGAGCGCCATATCGGCGCCCACCAGAAAGACAAGGCCCCGGCGTCGGCAAATCGCCGCCAGACGTTCGCCCATAACCTTGCGTTCGGGCGCATCATAGTCCCTAAGTATTACGCCGCACCCCGGCGGCAGCGCTTCGGCGACACGCTCCGGCGATGGGACGCGGGCGACATCGGTCAGAAACAGAAGCGGCGGCGCCGTTCGGCTTGCCAAATTGAGCCGCATCGCCGCCTCTGCTAGGGTCCGCGCCCGGCTGGCAAGGGGCAATTTATGGAAACCGACCAAGACATCTCACCATCAGACAACATCGCCGCTATAAAAGCGCGCATCGCCAAAGCGACGCAAGAGGCCGGCCGGCCGGCCGCTGCGGTCGGGATTGTCGCAGTGTCCAAAAAACATGGGATCGAACGCATTCGTCCAGCTCTTGTCGCGGGCCACCGCGTCTTCGGAGAAAACCGCGTGCAAGAGGCGCAGGGCAAATGGCCGGCGCTCAAGGACGAATATCCGGACGTCGAACTGCATCTCATCGGCCCCCTGCAGACCAACAAGACCAAGGAGGCCATCGCCCTTTTCGATGTCATTCAGAGCCTTGATCGGGAAAAGCTCGCCAAATCCCTTGCCCTGGAAATAGAAAAACAAGGCCGCGCCCCCCGACTTTTCGTCCAGGTCAACACCGGGGAGGAGCCGCAGAAGGCGGGCGTCAGCCCGCACAATGCCGACGCATTTATAAAAACATGCCGTCAGACCTACGGCCTTACAATCGACGGCTTGATGTGCATCCCCACCGTTGGCGATGAACCCGCGCTGCATTTTGCATTGCTGCGCAAACTGGCCGAACGCAACGGCCTGGCCGGCCTCAGCATGGGGATGAGCGATGATTTCGAAACGGCGGCGCAGCTGGGCGCGACCCATGTGCGCATCGGCTCCGCCATTTTCGGGGCGCGGCCCGTTTGAAGCCGCAAGGCGACGTCACCCGCACAAACGTCTGCAAACCTCGTCCAGCTGATCCAGTGTTTTGTAGGTGATCACGACATCCCCCGCCTCGCCGCGATGGTTCACCGAGACATCAAGGCCGAGGGCGGCGGCGAGATCGCGCTCCAGCGCGCGGGTGTCGGCGTCCTTATGGCCGGCCGCCGTCGGCGCGGCGGCTTTACCAGAAGATCCAGCCGTCGTGGCGCCGCCGGCCTTGGCCAGGCGTTCCGCATCACGCACGCTCAGCCCCTCTTTTACAATCCGCCGCGAAAGGCCTTCAGGGTCATCCGCCGTCAGAACAGCCCTCGCATGCCCCATGCTGAGCGCTCCGTCGGCGACGAGCGTGCGTACGTTTTCAGGTAATTTCAGCAAGCGAATTAAGTTGGAGATGTGGCTGCGGCTTTTGCCGACGACGTCCGCGACGTCTTCTTGACTGTGGCCGAACTCGTCAATCAGCTTCTTATAGCTCTCCGCCTCCTCCAGAGGGTTTAAATCCTCCCGTTGAACATTTTCAATGATCGCAAGCTGCAACACCTCGGCGTCGCCAAGCTCGCGCACCACAACCGGCGCCTCATGCAGGCCCGCGCGCTGGGCCGCGCGCCAGCGCCGCTCCCCCGCGACAATTTCATAGCGATTGTCGCTGATGGGACGCACAAGGATAGGCTGCAGGAGCCCGTTCTTTTTGATGGACGCGGCAAGCTCCGACAACGCTGTCTCGTCGAAATGCTTACGCGGCTGTTTCGGGTTCGGAATCAAAAACGCGATCGGCGCTGTGCGTTTCGGTCCGGCCGGCGCCGCATCCCCGTCGCCCGCCTCAACCGGCGCGGACGATACCGCCGTCGACGCCGCAGGTTGATCGCTCAATAAAGCGGACAGACCGCGGCCAAGACGGCTGGGTTTTGTTTTTTTACTCGCCATGATTTCCTCGTCTGTTCGCAAGACCTGGCTTAGGCCGCCCTCGCCCGCCGTTCGCGCTGGATAACTTCGCTTGCAAGACGGATATAGGCCTGGCTGCCGGCGCATTTATAATCATAGATCAACGCCGGCTTGCCATGGCTCGGCGCCTCTGAAATACGGACATTCCGTGGAATGACGGTTTGATATACCGTCTCACCCATATGCTCGCGCACGTCGGCGGCCACCTGCTCTGACAGGTTGTTGCGTCTGTCGAACATGGTCAGCACCACGCCTTGAACCTCCAGCCTGGGATTAAGCTGTGCACGAACCATTTCAATGGTGCGCAAAAGCTGGCTAAGCCCCTCAAGGGCGAAAAACTCGCATTGCAAAGGGGCGAGAACCGCATCGCTCGCCGCCATGGCGTTTACGGTCAAAAGCCCAAGAGACGGCGGACAATCGATGAAAATATAATCATAGGGTTCCGCAGCGCCATCGGGACCGCCAAACGCGTCAATAGCATCGCGCAGGCGATAATTGCGCCGCTCCATCTCGATCAGCTCCAGCTCAACCCCGGACAGATCCACCGTCGCCGGCGCCAGGGCGAGATTGGGCACGGAGGTTTGGTGCACCGCCTGAGCAAGGCTCGCCTCTCCGACCAGGACGTCCAATGTCGTAAACCCCCGCTCCGACGGCGGCACGCCGAGACCTGTCGAAGCGTTGCCCTGGGGATCGACGTCGATAATCAGCACCCGCTCGCCGATGGCCGCCATGGCCGCACCGATATTGATGGTCGTCGTGGTCTTGCCGACGCCGCCTTTCTGGTTCGCAACGGCAATGATGCGCGGGCGATTTTGTCCTGGCTTTTCAAGGGGCACGGGCGAAATCCTTCACCTCTACTATGACCGCTGCAGGGTCGGTGACGCTGTTATGAAGGTCGTAAGTCATATTCCAGCCATTCGCCGCTTCGGTCAATTCCGCTTTGGCGTTTGCGCCTTTGGGCGCCAGCAAAACGCCGGCGGGATCGATGAGCGGTTCTGCATAGGCAAGGGTTTTGGCCAGCGATGCAAAAGCCCTGGCCGTAACGACATCGGCCTTGACGCCTTTTATGGCCTCCACCCGCACAGCGCTCACCTCGACCTCAACAGCCATGGCTTCCGCTGCAGCCCGCAAAAACGCGCATTTTTTTTGGGTGCTGTCCACGAGACGCACGCTGAGCCCGCGGTCTGCACCCATGGCCGCAAGAACAAGGCCCGGAAATCCGGCGCCTGAGCCAAGGTCCAGAAGCGTTTTCGCGGCAGATGGAACAAGCGGGTAAAGCTGCGCGGAATCCAGAAAATGCCGACGCCAACGATCCTCCAATGTGGATTTGGCCACAAGGTTCATGCGGCTCGCCCAGTCCATAAGAACCGCATCATAAGCCTTCAGCCGCTCCAGCGTTTCACGTGAAACGCCCGTCGCCGCGGCGAAATCATCCGGTGTCATGGGCAAGGTCAAGACGCCTGCCGGTCGGAGGGGTTGTTCGTTCCCGCCTTTTTCATAAAGGCCAGCAAAATGGCCAGGGCTGCGGGCGTCACGCCCTCTATCCGACCCGCCTGGCCGAGAGTTGCCGGCCGTGCTTCAGCAAGCTTCGCGCGCACCTCGTTCGACAGTCCCGGCACCGCGCCATAGGGCAAGTCCGCCGGCAACTTCATGTTTTCATCCCGGCGAAACGCCACAATGTCCGCCGCCTGGCGATCAAGATACCCGGCGTACAGAGCGTCGATTTCAATCTGCTCCCGTATGCGCGGGGGCATATCTTTCAGCTCCCCCCAGATCTCTGAAAGACGCGCCGCATTAATGTTCGGATAGGACAGATACTCCATAACCGTGCGGCGGCGGCCGTCCTGATTGACTTTTAACCCGTGTGCGGCGGCCTCGTTGGGGGTCATGCTTGTCCCGCTGGCCCAACGCCGCGCGGCGTCGAGGGCGTCCTGTTTCACGTGGAACGCTGTCGCGCGCGCGGCGCCGACAACGCCCCTGGCCAGAGCCCTCGGCGTCAAACGTTCATCGGCATTGTCCGCTCTCAACGTCAGGCGATATTCCGCCCGGGAGGTGAACATGCGGTAGGGCTCCGTCACCCCGCGCGTGACGAGATCATCGATCAAAACGCCGATATAAGCCTCGGATCGATCGAGGGAGAAGGCCGCGCCGTCGCCGGCTGAAAAGGCGGCGTTCAAGCCGGCCATCAGCCCCTGCGCCGCCGCTTCCTCATACCCCGTAGTGCCGTTAATCTGCCCGGCGAGATAAAGACCCTTCAGTCGCTTCGTTTCAAGCGTCGGGAATAATTCCCTCGGGTCCACATAATCGTATTCAATGGCGTAGCCGTGTCGGATCACCGCGGCCTCTTCCAGGCCGGGAATGGTTTTCAAAAACGCCGCCTGTATGTCTTCAGGCAGAGATGTGGAAATCCCGTTGGGATAGACCGTGGGATCGTCAAGGCCTTCAGGCTCCAGAAAGATCTGATGCGATGACCGGTCGGCGAAGCGCACCACCTTGTCTTCGATAGACGGGCAATAGCGCGGTCCGCGCCCTTCTATCTGCCCGCTGTACACCGCCGATGCGGAGATATTTTCAGCGATGATTTTATGGGTCGCCGCCGTCGTCGCCGTAACGCCGCACGCGACCTGCGGCACGTCTATGCGGTCCGTCATAAAGGAAAATGGAACAGGGACATCGTCCGCCGCCTGGGATTCCAACCGATCCCATGCGATGGTGCGCCCATCGAGGCGCGCCGGGGTGCCGGTTTTTAACCGACCCATGCAAAAGCCGGCGCCATATAGAGTGTCGGACAGACCTATGGCCGGCGCCTCCCCCACCCGGCCGGCGGGAATGCGTTTGTCGCCGATATGGATCAAGCCTTTTAAGAATGTGCCCGTGGTCAGAACCACCCGAGCCGCGGCGATCTCTTCGCCGACCCCGGTAACAACGCCGATGACGCGCCCCTTATCGATCTGCAAATCCTCAACAGCGGCGGCTTTAATATCGAGACCTTGCACCTCCGCCAGCGCCGCCTGCATATGCTTTTTATAGAGCGCCCGATCGGCCTGGGCCCGGGGGCCGCGCACGGCGGGACCCTTGGAGCGGTTCAGCATACGGAACTGGATGCCTGCGCGATCGATAACCCGGGCCATCAGCCCGTCCAGCGCATCGATCTCCCGCACCAAATGCCCTTTGCCGAGCCCCCCAATGGCCGGATTGCAAGACATCTCGCCGATGGTCTCCAGCTTATGGGTGAGCAACAGGGTCCGCGCCCCGGCGCGCGCGGCCGCCGCAGCGGCCTCGCACCCCGCATGACCGCCGCCGATCACAACAACATCATAGGCATATGTTCGGTTTTCGCGCATTTAAAGCCGTTTGCGTGTGATATGGTTCACCCGAACCGTTGCAGACGGCTCTAAGTCCTTGTTTGAGCAGACCCGTGGGCGATGAACCGGTGATCCGCTTCGCCTGCAATCCGCTCTGTCGGCTGATATACGCTTCAAGCCCTGAAGAACCAAGGGTTCGGGAGCGAAAAAGGCGTTTCACGTGAAACGCTATTTTCCAACACAGAATGAGGAGAAAATCGCGCCAAGCACATCCTCCACATCCACACGGCCCGAAATCCGGCCGAGCGCCCGAGCCGCAAGGCGCACATCCTCCGCGGCAAGCTCCGGTCCCGCCGCCAACGCCGTCTCCGCGCGCCGCAGCGCATCACACGCCGCCTCGGCGGCCGCCCGATGCCGGGCCCTTGTGATAAGCGGCGCATCCGAGACGCCGAACCGATCGGCGACTGCGGCGCCAAGGGCGTTAATAAACGCCTCAAGCCCCGCGCCGGTTATCGCTGAAACGTTAAGCGTTTCAACGGCTTCAACGCTCTCCATCGAGGATGTAAAGGCCTTGAGATCCGCCTTGTTGCGCACGATGAAATCACCCGGCCTTAACCAGTCTGGCGCGGAGGGCGCAGAAGCCGTCCCATCGAGCACCAGGATGCGAATATCCGCGTCCCGCGCCCGCGCCGCCGCGCGCCGCATTCCCTCCGCCTCCACAGCATCGCCCGGGGCATCCCGAAGGCCGGCCGTATCGGCGACCATCGCCGGAACGCCGCCAAGGTCGAGCCGCACCTCCACAACATCCCGCGTGGTTCCCGGCGTCTCGGACACGATCGCCGCTTCCGTCCCCGCAAGGCGATTGAGCAAGCTTGACTTGCCCGCATTCGGCGCGCCCAGGAGGGCGACGGATACCCCTTCGCGCAGACGCTCGCCCCGGCCATCGTCATCAAGAAACCCCTGAAGCTCTTCAGCTAACGCACGGATTTCAGGGGCGGATTTGGCGGCGATTTCGCCCGGAATGTCATCTTCGTCAGGAAAATCGATCGCCGCCTCAAGATAGGCCAGCGCCGCCACAAGCCGCGACCGCCATCCTTCACACAGCGTCGACAGCGCCCCATCCATCTGCCGCAGCGCCTGGCGCCGCTGGGCGTCTGTTTCAGCATCGATAAGATCGGCGAGCCCCTCCGCCTCGGACAAGTCAAGCTTGCCGGCGCGAAACGCCCGTTCGGTAAACTCTCCCGCCTCGGCCGGACGAAGTTTCAGGCCCTCAAGACAGGCGCCGACAAACGCTTCTGCAACGGCCCGCCCGCCGTGGAGATGAACCTCGACAACATCTTCCCCGGTAAAACTCGCCGGCGCCTTGAAATACAAGGCGAGGCCCTTGTCGATCAAAGCGCCGTCAATCGGGTTGAAAAAAGACGTATACGTTGCATATCGCGGCGTCAGATCTTGGCCGCATAACCGCTTTGCAGCCGCCGCAGCAGACCGCCCGGAAATTCGAAACACGGCGACGCCGGCCCGGCCCGCCCCGGAAGACAGGGCGAAAATCGTATCGTCTGCGGAGGAAACCATTCGTCTTTGTTTACCAGCGCGCATTCACAAGAGCGACAAGCGGTTTTAGGTGCAAAATGCGCATGAAAACAAAACCCTTTGAGCGTTTTTACGGTTCTATGAATCGCAAAACTGCTTAAGGTTTTACTTCTTCTGGCCCGGCTGCGCCATCGTCGCCGCCATCATCTTTTGAAACTGGTCGAAGCTTTGACCGCCCAGGGAGAACCACGTTTTCACAAGACCTTCAGGGTCGACCATCGCCGCCATATTTTCTTTGATCTTGGGCTCTAACTCATCAAGAACAGCTTTTTGCATGGGCTCGAAATCCGGCAACCCAAAAAACGCCCGGGCTTCGGCGGGTGTGCAATCGATATCTACGGTGATTTTCATATCGCGCCTTTTTCAGTTTTTTCGTTCCATCCCGTTCTATCCCCTCCCCGCTTCAAACGCCATTGCATTCGCCAGGGCCCGCGCATAGGGTCTCGCCGAACGTCTTAAAATCAAAGGAGCGGTGACAATGAGCGGACAAATGGTTTCGATTTCCGGCGCCGATGGCGCGTTCGAGGGATACCTTTCAACGCCTGCAGGCGGGACAGGTCCCGGCATCGTCATTATCCAGGAGATTTTTGGCGTAAACCCGTTCTTGAAAACGCTCGCCGATGCTTACGCCGCCGAAGGATACATCGCCCTCGTTCCGGACCTGTTCTGGCGTCTCGAACCCGGCTTGTCTCTAAACCCGTCCGTCGAAGCGGAATGGAATAAAGCCCTGGAGCTTTATCAGAAGTTCGACGTCGACGCCGGCGTAAAAGATATTTCCGCCGCCATCGCCCACCTGCGTGGGATCGACGGCGCCACCGGAAAAGTCGGCGCCGTCGGGTATTGCCTGGGCGGCCTTCTGGCGTATCTGACAGCGGCCCGCACCGACAGCGACGGGACGGTCGGCTATTACGGCGTCGGTATCGAAAACCATCTGAAGGACGCCGACAAGATTTCAGCGCCCCTGCTTCTTCATTATGCAGAAGAAGACGGTTTTGTGCCCAAGGATGCGCAAGAAAAAGTGAAAACCACCCTCGCCGACGCACGTGACGTCACGGTCTATTCCTATCCAGGACGCGACCATGCTTTTGCCCGCTCCGACGACCCGGCCCATTACCACCCGGAGGACGCCGCCCTCGCCGATGGACGCACCAAGGCGTTCTTTAAAGAACATCTCGGTTAAGCGGGGTCCAAGATCATGGCCGGCGCAATTGTCATTGGCGAGCATGGCGGGCCCGAAACACTAAAATGGCGCAATTGGGACCTACCCGATTTAGGGCCTGATGACGTCCGCATACGCAACACCGCCATAGGTCTTAATTTCATCGATGTTTATCATCGCACCGGGCTTTACCCTGTCCCATTGCCCGCAGTTATAGGTCTTGAAAGCGCCGGCGTCGTCGAAACGGTCGGCGAGAATGTGGGTGATTTTACCCCCGGCGACAGGGTGGCGACGGCCACGGGCGGCCTTGGCGCCTATGCAGAAATACGGAACGCTCCCGCCGCAAGCCTTGTAAAACTTCCGGAGCATATTTCTGACGAAATAGCCGCGGCGGCCCTGTTAAAAGGCATGACAGCGCACATGCTTATAAAAAGCGTTTATCCCGTTAAAGCCGGACAAACCATTGTGGTCCATGCCGCAGCTGGCGGGGTCGGGCTTATTCTTTGTCAGTGGGCGTCGGGCCTCGGCGCCAGGGTTATCGGCGTTGCAGGAACTGAGGAAAAAGCCGCCCTCGCCCGGGCCCATGGCTGCGAGGCCGTCATCGTGCGCAGCGAAACCGTCAATATCGCAGAACAGGTAAAAGCCCTCACCGATGGGCTCGGCGCGCCCGTCGTCTACGACAGCGTCGGCGCCGCGACATTCACCGCGTCCCTTGATTCCCTTTGCCCCAGAGGCATGCTTGTCTCCTACGGCAACGCTTCCGGCCCACCGCCGAAGCTCGATTTGCTGGATTTGTCCACGCGCGGATCGCTGTTCGCCACACGGCCGACCTTATTCACCTATGTCAGCGCCGCCGAAGATCTCAAAGCGGCCGCCGATGATCTGTTTGCGGAAATTGGCGCCGGCCGGGTCAAGATAAACATCGATCAGCGTCACTCCTTGAAGGACGCCGCCCGCGCCCATCGCGATCTTGAAGCGCGGAAAACCACGGGCGCTACAATTCTTCTTCCCTAAACGCGAACGCCAACAGGACGCGCCCATGTCACGCTTTTTCGCAACGTCATTCATTATCGGCGCCGCTCTCGTCCTGGCCGCCTGCGGCGATAAAGGTAAAGCGCCGGAACCGGGCGCGTCCGGGAGCTGGACCGTGAACCACCCGCGCGGCGTTCACGGTCTTATTTCTTGTCTGGAAAAAAATGACATCGCCATGATCAGCGCCCATCGCGGCGGTCCCGGCCCCGGACGGCCGGAAAACAGTTTAGCGGCCTTCGAAGCGACGCTTGGCGGCGCACCGGCCATCCTTGAGGTTGACGTCGCCGCATCGCGCGACGGCGTTTTGTTTCTCCTCCACGACGATACGCTCGACCGCACAACGACCGGTTCCGGCATAGCCGCGGAAAAAAACTGGGATGAGCTCGCATCGCTTTATTTAAAGGATGCAGACGGACGCAAGACGGACGAACGCATACCAACGCTCGGCGAAGCCCTCGCCTGGGCCGAAGGGCGCACCGTCTTCCAACTCGACATCAAACGCTCGGCCCGATACGAAGACGTCGTTGAAACCGTCAAAACAGCGGGCGCAGAAGACCGCGTCATCTACATCTCCTACAGTATAGGCCAGGCCCGAAAGTTGTCCCGCCTGGATCGAAGCGCCGTTTTGTCCGTATCCGTTGATACGCTTCAAGACTATGAAGAAGCGATTGAAGCTGGCTTGCCGCCGTCCCGCATTCTCGCCTGGACGGGCAACCAAAGACCCCGCCCGTATCTGTTTGAAAAACTCGAAGAACGCGATCGTCCCGCTATTTTTGGAACCCTTGGCCCGCCTTCCCGGAGCATTGACGCCCAAATCGCCCGATCAGGCGACTATACGCGATACGCTGAAATCGTGTCGCGTGGCGTGGATATACTTGCAACGGATGTTCCGCTGTCCGCTTTCAAGGCGATCGCCGGCGACGCTTACGAGAAAGAAGCGGCCGTATGCGGCCTCAAACGCCTCTAGAGCCTGTCGCGCAAAAGAGCCTTGAAAAAGAGCTAAGATCCCGGCTTACAAACGCCCGTCTTGCCCTGGTGGGTTAGCCCATACCAAACACGGCCCAGCCATTCGTGCACCGCATAGTGCATGCGCGAAAACCCCTTGTGGGAGGGCGTAACGTCCCTCAGCTCAAGGCTTTTAAAAGGATTGTTTGTGAAGTTCGTTCCACCGGAACGCACCGTAAACCCGTACCGCTCAAATTCAGCTTTCGCCCTTGGAATATGCCAGCCATCCGTAACAAGAATAATGTCCCTCACGCCGAGAGGGCATAAAATATCGGCTGTCAGCCGGGCGTTTTCATGGGTGTTCTTTGCACGACCCTCCACCCATTTAACGTCAACGCCATAGTCTCTGACAAGGGTCTGTTGCATCGTCCAGCCGATAGAAGCGGTGCTGTTGCGCGGCTTTCCACCGGTCACAAGAATAGGCGCCCCGGTCAAACGATGAATATGCGCCCCATACCGCAGCCGCATGGTCGTCATGTAATCCGCTTCCAGGCGGCCGCCATATTCCGGGTTGAACCGGCGTACGCCTGCCGAAAGTATGACGACGGCTTCAGCGCCCTTAGCGGCTTCGACCGACAACGGGGCCGGCTCAAGGGTGCGCATTAACAGATCAGCGGCAAGCTGTGTCGAAGAGACGTAAAGTGCGGCCAGAAAAAAAGCGGCCCCCATAAGGAACTTGCGGCTGAGCGCGCCACGGGTCGCCAATGCCGCCGATATGGTTATCAGCGATAAGGTGATGAACACGCTTGGCGGTAAAATTACTGTCTTTAGAACCCCGTACATGACGCATCCGCCCGTTTGATGAACTCAACGTCTTATAACATGGACGAGATGTCGTTTATGTGTTCATGGAATCGAAAAACGCCGCATTGTTTTTCGTTTGCCGCAGCTTATCCAGAAGGAACTCGATCGCGTCGGTCGATCCCATCGGCGAAAGGATCCGCCGCAAGACATACATTTTCTGAAGCTCTGCAGGCGGCACCAGCAAGTCTTCTTTCCGCGTGCCGGATTTTTGTATGTCCATGGCCGGGAACGTACGCTTGTCGGCGACCTTGCGGTCCAGAACAAGCTCCGAGTTGCCGGTGCCTTTAAATTCTTCAAAGATCACCTCGTCCATTTTGGAGCCGGTGTCGATCAAGGCCGTTGCGATAATAGTGAGGGACCCGCCTTCTTCAATGTTGCGCGCGGCGCCGAAAAAGCGTTTCGGCCGTTGCAGCGCATTGGCGTCCACGCCGCCCGTCAACACCTTGCCGGACGAAGGCACCACCGTGTTATAGGCCCGGCCCAGACGCGTAATTGAGTCCAGAAGAATGACCACATCGCGCTTGTGCTCCACAAGCCGCTTGGCTTTCTCGATCACCATTTCCGCCACTTGAACGTGGCGGGCGGCAGGCTCATCGAATGTGGAGGAAATCACCTCCCCATCGACGGAACGCTGCATGTCCGTCACTTCTTCAGGACGTTCATCGATCAACAGGACGATGAGATAGCATTCAGGATGGTTTGCTGAAATCGAATGGGCGATGTTCTGCAAAAGAACCGTCTTACCTGTGCGAGGCGGCGCCACGATCAAACCGCGCTGCCCTTTCCCCAGGGGTGCGACAAGGTCGATAACCCGTGCGCTGCGGTCTTTGGCGTCTTCCTTGTCGACTTCCATTTTAAGCCGTTCATCGGGATAAAGCGGCGTTAGATTGTCGAAATGCACCTTGTGGCGCGCTTTTTCCGGTTCTTCGAAATTAATCGTATTGACCTTCAAAAGAGCGAAATAGCGCTCCCCGTCTTTCGGGCTGCGAATTTGCCCGCTGACGGTGTCCCCTGTGCGCAAGGCGAAGCGGCGAATTTGAGAGGGGCTGACGTAGATATCGTCCGGACCTGGCAGGTAATTGGCTTCAGGGGACCGCAAAAATCCAAAACCGTCCGGCAAAACTTCAAGAACCCCGCCGCCGGTGATTTCTGTGCCTTGCTCAGCAAGCTCTTTTAAGATCGCAAACATCATGTCCTGTTTGCGCATGGCTGAGGCGTTTTCCACCTCCAGCTCCTCGGCAAATGTCAGGAGCTCAGTAGGTGACTTCGCTTTTAACTCTTGCAGCGTCATTTCAGGCTGCGACATTGGATATTCCTTTAAATCATTATCTGCGGCGGGCCGCTTTTACATCTAATTGGGGGCGATCTTCTCAAGAGACGCTTGTTATCCGCGCCTTTTCAGGGGGCGATAGCTGCTGGCGGTTCTTGATGGCTTTGGTCGAACCGCTGCGAGGTCCGCGTCTCTGGTTAGAAACGATCTTTGGAAGGTTGCATTGGGTTATACTGGCGGGCGGTCCGCCGTCAACACTCACTATGATATATAACCGCTTAAGCGGTTTAAAAGGGCTTAACGATGACCATGATGACAATCACGATTAAAAACACAAAAGGCGCTTCATTTAAAATCTTATAGTGTTTTGCGCTTCGGACGTTGCGATCCTCGGCAAAAGCCTTTTGGATCCGAACGTAATAATGGTGAAGCCCTGTTATAGCGGCCACGAATACAAACTTCACCGCAAACCACGCGCTGGCGGCGTAATTGCTCCACTGAACGGCGAGCAACAGGCCGCCAAACAACCAGACAGCGACCATAGCTGGATTCATAATGCCTTTCAGGAGCCGCCGTTCCATAACCTTCAAAGTTTCGGACAGCTCCCCGCCGGGTTTTGCGCCGGTGTGATATACGAACAGACGCGGCAGATACATCAGCCCGGCCATCCATGCGATCACCGCAAGAATATGGAGAACTTTTATCCAGTTATAAAAAGGCGCAATCGCGTCAAGCATTAAGGTGTATTAAGCGCCATCGGGCATTTTGAAAAGCGCGCCCCGCAGACCTTCTCGCCGCAGGCGCCGGCGGTCGATTTATCCCGCTCGGCCATAGCGTTCAGCATGTCGGCCAGCGCCTCAATATAACTTTCAGACAATCCAAGCGCGGGGGCGCGAACATAGCGGCCCACGCCAGCCTCATCGGCCAGTTCTTTGTACTCAATATCAAGCTCAACCAGAGTTTCGATATGTTCCGATACAAAGGCGATGGGTGTCAGAACAATCCCCATGCCATCGTTCGCGGCGCGTCGAATTTCATCATCCGTAGAAGGACCGATCCATTTCAGCGGTCCTACCCTGCTTTGATAGCATGTAACAAAATTCTCAATATTGAGGTCGAAGTCTGTCCGCAGTGTTTCGACCACGCCCGCTACCGTTTTTTCGACCTGGAACTGATAGGGATCGCCAGCTTCAATGACTTTTTCAGGCAAACCATGGGCTGAAAACAAAACACGATACGGCTCTGAAAAATCAGCGCCGCGAATAGCTGAAGCCAACTGCTCCGCATGGGCTTTGATAAATGACTTTTGCTCCGGGTAGCAGCAAAGAAAACGCGTTTGCGCCGCCAAATGCGCTCGGGACGCCGCTTTGCGCCATGCGCCAAACGAAGATCCTGTGGTTGTCGTTGAGAACTGCGGATAAAGAGGCGCAAGACAGACAAGGTCGGCGCCCCATTCTTTTACACAGGCCACTGCATCTTCAGTAAAAGGCTTCCAATATCGCATCGCAGTGAAGGCGCGCCATTCATCTTCCGAAGATGCGTTCAAACGTCTTTCCACCGCAAGAGCCTGTTTATCGGTCCATTCAAGCAAAGGCGATTTGCCGCCCATTTCAGCGTAGTTCGCTTTTGCTTCGGTTTGACGGGTTTGCGATATTAAACGCGCCAGAAGCCAGCGCGCCGGCTGAGGCAACCCGATTATGGCTTTATCATTGAACAGATTAAACAAAAACGGTCGGACGGCTTCAAGACTGTCCGGACCGCCTAAATTGAAAAAAACCGCTGCAATCTTGCGTTTGGCCGCCACATGCGCCTCGAATTGTTATTTCACATCTAGCCGACGGCTACGTTCTTTCGCACGCAAGCGATCAATCTTTCAACATGTGCGATTGGGGTTTGCGGTGTGATGCCGTGGCCGAGGTTGAAGATATAGGGCCCCCCTCCAAGGATGTCCAAGTGGCGCTGTATCGTCGCTTCCAACTCCGCTCCGCCGGCTACGAGTAAAAGCGGATCCAAAAGGCCTTGAACTGTTGCATAGGGCTGAACGGCCCCGGCGGCCCACTCAGGGCTAGCCCCCGTATCGAGGCCGACGCCGTCAATATTTGGGTCTTTGGCGTAGACGCTGGCGCGGACCCCTGCGCCCCTTGGAAAGGCGATAAATTTTACAGCGGGCGCATGATCTTTGAGCGCCGCTGCGATGCGGCGCGTTGGCTGAAAGCACAGTTCATCAAACGCTTCATCCGGCAACCCGCCCGCCCATGTATCAAACAGTTGGATCGCATCGGCGCCGCGATCGATCTGCGCCTTTAAGTAAGCCGCTGTGGCCTCTTCCAAAATAGCAATAAGCTCGCGGGCGAGCGTACGATCGTTGTAGTAAAAGCTCCGTGTTTCCGACTGATCCCTTATCCCCCGGCCGGCGATCATATACGCCGCCACAGTCCATGGGGCGCCAGCGAACCCAATAAGCGGCGTTCTGGCCGGCAGCTGAGCGCGAACCCTCGACACAGTCTCATAAATTGGCGAAAGGCTTTCGTGCAGATTGTCGGTTGAAAGACGCGCAATAAGATCGCTGTCAGCTGTTGGAGAAAGCTGCGGACCCTCCCCTGGCGTAAAGGTTAACTTCTGACCTAAGGCCTGAGGGATCAGCAGGATATCAGCGAACAGGATCGCTGCATCGAAATCGAAACGGCGTATCGGCTGAAGCGTAACCTCAGCGGCTGCGTCCGGCGTATAGCACAGATCCAGAAAAGACCCCGCTTCAGCGCGTTTGTCCCGATATTCTGGAAGATAACGACCAGCCTGTCGCATGAGCCAGATCGGCGGCGGTGAAACAGACTTTCCCGATAGTGCTTTCAGGTAAGATGAAACATCTTCCCGATTGATGTCCTCCGATAGAGACATGTCTTTTTTAACTCTTTCTTAATAATATTTAATAAAGGGTTAATAGTAGGACTCAGGGGCCGGGAAAACGGTGATAACTCCATGAGGGGTGAATTTATAAAACTATCCCGGTCTTTTCCTTCATTTGTTCCAGTTTTCCCCAGTGATGAACAAAGCTGTGGAAAACGCTCTTGTACAGCTATAAGCCGCAGAATCCTTGAGTCTTTAGGCTTAATAAACCCTTAAATCTATGGCGCAATTGACGCAGTTTGCGGATTTCACAAGTATGACAGGGCTTAAAATGTGTGGAAAAATTGCAGACTTAAAACTTTCCTGAAAATTAAATGACACTTATGCAAAAGAAATGAGTCAGTCCGAAGGAGGCGGGGTTATTCACAGTTTTTCACAGCAGGCTCTCGACGCCAGCGCGGATCTAAAACCCTCCAAAGCGCAGGTCTATTTCCATACGCATTTGGTTTCGGACTCTACGGGAGAGACACTGAATGCGCTCTTGAAAGCGTCGACTGCACAGTTTCCGAACGTTCGCCCTATCGAACATATGTACGCGCTCGTTCGGAACGAAGACGCCCTTGAACGGGTTATGGGAGAGATCGAAGCCGCTCCTGGCGTGGTCATGTATACGATTGTAAATCGTAATCTGCGTGAGCGTTTGGAAGAAAAGTGTCATGAGCTTCAAGTGCCCGCGATTTCAGTCCTTGATCCGGTGCTGAACGCCCTTGCCGGCTATCTCGGCGCCGAGCTGTCCTTGCGGCCTGGCGCGCAGCATGACCTCGACGAGGATTATTTTCGCCGGATCGCCGCCCTTGATTATACCCTTGCCCATGACGATGGTCAGATGATCTGGGATCTTGAAGCCGCTGATGTGGTTCTGGTGGGGATCAGCAGGACCTCAAAAACGCCGACATGCATGTATCTCGCCCATCGCGGGGTTAAGGCGGCGAATGTTCCCCTGGTTGCAGGCCGGTCAATACCCGCCGAGCTTGAAGGGTTGAAACAGCCGCTTGTTGTCGGCTTGACCGCCAGTCCGGATCGGCTTGTTCAGATCCGGCGCAGCCGGCTGGTAAATTTAAATGCCGACAAGGAAACGGACTATGTGGATCTTGACGCTGTGCGTCGGGAGACGGTGGAAGCGCGCAAATTGTTCGCCAAAAAACGATGGCCGATGATTGACGTGTCTCGTCGGTCCGTTGAAGAAACCGCAGCTGAGATTCTTACGAAATTGTCCGCTCGACGTAACGCAGCCGATTGATCACAGCCAATGCTAAAAACCGGTGAAAATGAGCTCGTACTTGCATCAGCAAGTGTTTCCAGGGCGACGCTTTTAAAAAACGCCGGTTTGTCATTCCGCATTCAATCGTCAAATATTGACGAGTCCGTCATCAAAGCATCCTGTAAACAAAAAGGCGAAACAGCAATGCATGCTGCGATGCGCCTTGCCGAAGCCAAAGGCAAAGCGGTCAGTGCGAACGATGGCGAACTTGTCCTGGCGGGCGATCAGATATTGTCCTGCGATGGCGCCTGGTACGATAAACCTAAAGACCTGCAAACCGCTGCTGATAATTTATCGGCTTTGCAAGACCGCACTCATTATCTCGAAACGGCGGCTTGCCTTATTCAAAAGGGCCGCATTGTGGAACGTTTCGAAAGCCGCCCTGCCTTAACAATGCGACCCTTATCGAACGCTTTTATTGATAATTATCTGAAGACGATTGGCGATAAAGCGCTGTCTTCCGTCGGCGGCTATCAACTTGAAGGCTCCGGGCTTCAGCTTTTTTCATCTGTAAAGGGAGATTATTTTTCTATATTAGGATTGCCGATGCTTGATATTCTTCATGCATTACGCGCCCGAGGTCTTTTATCCATATGACGGATCAAACAGAATACTTCTGTCTCGGCGTTGTCGGCTGGCCGGTCGCCCATAGTCTATCGCCGATCATGCATAATTATTGGCTTCAAAAACATCATTTAAAAGGAACGTACAGCGCCTTTCCGGTTCAACCGCCTGATATAGAGACCGCCTTAACCTCAGCTGATAAACTTGGTCTCCAAGGTCTCAATGTAACGATACCTTATAAGGAAAACGCGTTTTCAATCGCTTCAAAACACAGCAAGGCAGCGGTTGATACAGGCGCGGTTAATACTTTGTCCTATCGGAACGACGGAATCTATGGCGATAATACCGATAAAGATGGGTTTTTTCAGCACCTCATAAATAGTTCAGGGCGCAGCGATTGGACGGGAGCCGCTGCTTTGGTTATCGGCGCCGGCGGCGCCGCTTTGGCCGTTGTCTTGGCCCTGAAAGAAGCAGGTTTTGCGAGAGTCTTCTTGGCTAACCGTAATGTTGACCGCGCCCAGAGTCTGATCGATCGTCTTGGCGGGGCTCCCATTGTTTTTTGTCCTGACAATGAAAAAGACAGCGCTCTTAAGCAAGCTGACCTTATTGTAAATGCAACATCGCTTGGCATGAGCGGACAGCCTGCTTTAGAGCTTAATCTTGATCTAGCTCAGGACAGAGCTTGTGTTTACGATATTGTGTATACGCCTTTGCATACGCCTTTATTGAAAGCTGCAGCCGCACGCGGACTTACAACAATAGACGGCCTTGGAATGTTGATTGGTCAGGCCCGCAAGTCTTTTGAAATATGGACGGGTGTGGAGCCGGACCTTACGGATGAGCTGCGCACTCTTCTTCTTGATAGACTTGGGCGATCTGCATGACCATTGTTATTGGCTTAACAGGGTCTATCGGTATGGGGAAGACAACAACAGCCCGGTTGCTTAAAGAGGCTGGTGCCGCTATTTTTGACGCCGACGCATGTGTCCACAATCTTTATGCTGAAGGCGGTGAAGCGGTTGCCGGTATTGCTCAATTGTTTCCTGAAGCTGTACAAAATAATACTGTAAACCGACAAAAACTATCGCAAGTTGTTCTAAAAAATCCTGATGCAATAAAGGAGATTGAAGCCCTCGTTCATCCGCTTGTCGCCATCAAACGACAAGCGTTTTTGGACAAGACTAAAGCGGAAAATACGAAATATGCCGTTTTCGATGTTCCCCTATTGCTTGAAAACGGGGGCGATGAAGCTGTTGATATCGTTTTGGTCGTAACCGCGCCTGAAAGCATCCAAAAACAAAGAGTTCTGGCCCGGCCAGGAATGACTGTGGAAAAATTCCAGGCATTGCGGAACCGGCAAATGCCGGAAAATGAAAAAAAGGCCCGTGCAGACTATGTTATTTATACGGATAAAGGGGAAGATGATGCGCGCCGCCAAATTCAAATTATACTTGAAGACATTGAAAAAAATGCCGTGAAGTGACTTTCATGTCTTAAAAAGGCTGGTCCAAATCAACCAAATCAGCCTAGCGTCATCATTTAAAATACATATCAGGGATGTGATGCGGCAAATCGTATTTGATACCGAAACTACGGGCTTTGATCCAAACGAAGGGCACAGAGTCGTTGAAATCGGGTGTGTTGAGATGGTAAGCGGCGCGATTACCGGCGAAACCTTCCACCGCTTTATAAACCCGCAGCGCAGCATGCCGAAAGGCGCCTATGAAGTACATGGGCTGTCATCGGAGTTTTTGTCGGATAAACCTGTATTTAATGATCCGAACGTTGGTCAGGCGTTTTTAGACTTTATTCAAGATGCTGAACTTATCGCTCATAACGCATCGTTCGATATGCGGTTTATGTCTTATGAAGTCGATCGCGCAGGTCTTGGATCCATTGGCAACAAAGTCACAGACACCTTGTTGTTGGCGCGCAAAAAATTTCCAGGTTCCCCAAACAGTCTCGATGCGCTTTGCAAACGTTTTAATATTTCTCTCACAACGCGCGAAAAACATGGCGCGTTGATCGACTCAGAATTGCTCGCCGCTGTCTATGTAGAACTTACCGGCGGCGCGCAAGCCGGCCTTGATTTTTCAATGGCTGCTCAATCTGAGGCGAACGGGGGGGCTGCTGTTGGCGGGCTGCGAAAAAGAAAGCCAAGACCCAACGCGCTGAATAGCCTTGTCACAGAACAAGAGCACGCCGCACATGCAGCGTTTGTTGAAGAACTCGGCGAAAACGCCGTCTGGACCCGTTTGTCTGCTAGTTAATGAATTTTACACGGGGCGAAATTTCATCCGCTATCGGAAAGTGCGTATGACAAGCGTTTAATGCGTTTCCAAGCCAAGCGTGCGGGGTCGGTCGTTCGGAAACGCATAAAGGCAATGAAATCTTAAAGCCTATTGCAAGGGCAAAACCTTGGGTTTTGCCGGCCGACAGTCGCAGACGCCTTTAAGCGTCTGCTTGTCCTTCGGCTTGCTGTTGAGCGGCCATCTGGCGTTGGTACAAAGCGACGAAATCAATCGGGTCCAGCATCAGTGGAGGAAACCCGCCGTCCCGCGTGGCGTCGCCGACAATCCGGCGTGCAAAAGGAAACAGCATGCGCGGCGCTTCGATAAGCAGGGCGGGTTGCAACGCTTCCTGCGGCAGATTGGAAAATTGGAAGACCCCTGCGTAGGTCGTCTCCACGATAAACGCCGGGCTGTTATCAATATCCGCTTTGGCCGAACAGCTGAGCTCCACCTCAAATTCGTTATCGCTGAGCCGCTTGGCGCTGACATCCACATTCACGGAGATCTGAGGCGCGGCGCCGCCGCGCAGGGCCTGAGGCGCATTGGGGCTTTCAAACGACAGGTCTTTTACATATTGGGCAAGGATGCGCATTTCCGGCGCATTCGGCGTCCCCTCGTCTGGGGCGGCGCCGTTTTCAGGCGTATCGGACATGAGACTCTCAATGGTTTTTGCGTGAAGGCGCCATTTGCGCCGAGCGTTAAGGCCGCAGTGGCTAACATGGGCGTCGTCGCCGGGCAAGTCTTGCGCCTTATCAGCGCCCTTCGATCACGACGATGCGCCCGCGCAAGCGTTCCAATAACGACCGGCCAAGCCAAAGGCGGAAGGGCGGGATCAACAACGCAAACCCCAAAGCATCCGTCAAAAAGCCAGGGGTCAGCAGGAGCGCGCCGGCGACCACAAGGAAAAGTCCATGGACCGCCGCCGTGACCGGGGGGCGCCCTTCATTCATATCCGCTCGGGCGGCGCGCATGGCGTCAAGGCCCTGGGCGCGAACCAAAATTGCGCCGATCACGGCGGTGACAAACACGCCTATGATCACTGGAAAGGCGCCCAACGCGCCGCCTGCTTGAATAAAGATATATATTTCAGCGATGGGAATGCCGATAAAAGCTGCGAGAATGGCGAAAATCATAGCGAAAGGCGCTTTTCTTCGTTAGATGTCGGGTGTTTTCTCAACCTTTGCTCATATATAGTAGAAAATTACCGGATCGAAAGGCGGAGATACGGCTCCGCTCAAACTGTCAGGCGTTTTGAATGACCGGCTTCGGATTTGAAATATTGCTGCTTGCGGGCGTTGCAGGCTTTATTCTTTACAGGCTGTACACCGTTCTTGGTGAGCGGACCGGGCATGAACATCCGCCCGAAAAGTCTGCTGAACAAGGTTTTCAGACAGAGGGGAATGTTGTGCGGCTTCCAGGCGCTGAAGAGACGCCGCCGCCGGCGGCGCCTTCTGCGGCGACAAACGCCTTGGCCGAACAGATCCCGGCCCTTGGCGACATCGCCGCCAAAGACACGGCTTTCGACGTCGATCAGTTTATCGATGGCGCGCGCATGGCGTATGAGATGATTGTTGAAGCCTTCGCCGCCGGAGATAAAAACGCTCTTGGCGATTTGCTGAGCCGCGACGTTTACACCGCATTTGAAGGCGCGATTGACGGTCGCGTGGCGCGGGACGAAAAAGCCCTTCTGACCTTCATTGGTTTAGAAAAGGCGGAGATCGTGGATGCGCGACTTGACGGCGAGGAAGCGCATTTAACGGTGCTCTTCGCGTCCAATCAAATTCGCTTCACAGAAACCGCAGGCGGTCATGTCGTCAGCGGCGATCGCAATCGCATCGAACTTGTGAAGGATCGCTGGACATTTGCTCGCAATCTTTCTGATCATAATCCCAACTGGCGTCTTTCTGCGACAGACGCCGGGGCGTAAGCGTCGATCTTAAACCCAGAGAGCGCCCGCACAGGCTATGCGCGACAGAATATTTCATAAGCGCAAATCCCTCCGCGGTCTGATTTTAATCGTCTCTTCTCTGGCGGTTCTGGTCGCTGCTTTGCTTTTCCGCGATTGGCGCACGCCCTCTCCGCCGCAACAAGAGCCGACGCTCGATTTCTCCATAACGCAATTCGAAGCGATAGACGGCTGGGCGGACGGCGGCCAGGGCGCCGCGGTGCCCGCTTTCAAACGATCCTGCAAGGCTGTGACCGACCGCCAGGACGCCGCGCCAATGAATCGGCTCGAAGCTCTCGGTCCTGGCCGGTTCGACGTTTCTTTGGCCGGCGTCGCCGCGGACTGGCGCGCGGCTTGCGCCGCGGCGTTATCTGCGCCGGACGGTATCGATGACAGCGCGGCCCGTGCGTTGTTCGAGGCGCATTTCACGCCGGTCACGATCTTAAACGTACGCCTTAAAAAACGCTGGTTTGGCGGATACCGCGAGGTGCGCGAAACGAAGGGCCTTTTGACCGGGTATTACGAACCTGAATTTGACGGCGCCTTGGCGCCTACGGAAACGGCTGCAACGCCTTTGTTGGCGCGCCCGGATGATCTCGTTATGGCGGAGCTTGGCGCGTTCAGGCCGGATCTTGCCGGAACCCGTATCGCAGGCCGTGTCGTCAACGGCCGCCTGCAGCCCTATGAGACCCGCGCGCAGATTGACGCCGGCGCTCTTGACGGCAAGGCGACGCCGCTCGCCTGGGCCGATCCGGCTGATGCGTTCTTTTTGCACATCCAGGGCTCGGGCCGCGTTAATTTGGAAGACGGGCGGGTTCTGCGGCTCGGCTATGACGGGCAAAACGGCCATCCGTATACGGCAATTGGACGCTTGCTTGTTGAACAGGGGATCATGCCGCTGGAGGATGTCTCCTTACAGTCTATCCGCGCCTGGCTCGCCGATGCGCCGCCCCACGAAGCGAAGGCGTTGATGGATGCGAATGCATCCTATGTGTTCTTCCGAGAGTTGACGGAAGTGGACGATCCCGCTCTCGGCCCCCTTGGCGCCCAGGGGCTGCCCCTAACGCCAAAAGCCAGCCTGGCGGTCGACCGGCGATACTACCCTATGGGCGCCCCGGTTTTTGTGGCTTCTTCCGCGCCGGAGGGACAGGGCGGCGCTGACGCCTCATTCCGCAAACTGATGATCGCACAGGACACTGGCGGCGCCATTCGCGGCCCGGTGCGCGGCGATGTGTTTTGGGGGTGGGGCGCCAAGGCTGAGCGGATCGCCGGTGAAATGCGCGCTGAGGCTGAAATGACTTTGCTGGTTCCCAAGCCCGTCGCTGCGGCGCTTGCAGGGCGAGACAGATGAGCCGCAAAAAGCGCACCCTTGCGGCAGACGAAGAAGGTCTGTGGCGAAAGGTGACGGCTGATGTTAACGCCTATAGGCCCCTGACTGAACCTTCATCGGCAACGCGACATGCCGTTAAGAAAACGACGCCGGCCCGCACGCCGCACCGACCCTTGAAAAAGCCGACGGCGCCAATGAAGCCTGCATTGTCCGCCGCGCCTTCGCTTGCTGTATCTGTAGACAGACATTTCGATAAACGCATTCGTCGCGGCCGCACCGATATTGACGGGCGTATCGACCTGCATGGCATGACGCAAGCCGAGGCCCATGGCGCCCTTGCCGGATTTATCGCAAGCGCTTATGAGGCGGGAAAGCGATGTGTTCTGGTGATTACGGGAAAAGGCGCGCGCAATACGGATGAACGCCCCCTATTTGCGCCTGAACGCGGGGTTCTGCGGCGCCGGACGCCGGAATGGTTGTCCCACGCCCCCCTCCGGCCCATGGTTGCGGCCATCGCCCCGGCCCACGCCCGCCATGGCGGCGAGGGGGCGCTCTATGTGTACCTGCGGAAAAAACGCTAGAGCACGTCTCATTTAATTGGATTCACACGGGCGTGCTTTAGATCTTTGTTTTGACGGTCGAACAATTGTTCGACCTTTTCCGCAAAACCGGTATCCACTTTTGCGTGACACGCTCTAAACTATTTTCAGGCAAATCCGATCGCCGGCCCGATCACCGGTTCGCCAAAAGCTCCGCAAACCACGGCCAGTTGGCGCCGACGCCAAGGCCGATGGCGAGCCAAAACAGCGGCGGCAACAGCTTGTCGAGCAGCGCGTCGGTTTTGCCTGGCGCGGCTTCCACGGCGTCAAACGCCGGTGCGGCGCCTTCGAACACGCCGAGAATTTGCGGCGCGCGATCTTTGGCCGGGTTTAAGAAGGCTTTTAAAACCCGCTCCGCGGCGCCTTTCGTGTGGGTCTCGCCCGTCCACTCAATATCGAACACCGCAGGCAGTTTTTCCGGTTGGCGGTGGAGATAAACCGGGGCGAACGCGACGCCCGCGCCGGAAAGAGCGGTATAGATATCAGCCAGATTGTCCGCCTTGGCGCCCCGGGAATCAACCTTCACCAAAAGTCTGGCCGGCTTGCCGTAGGACACGATTTCGTCGATCCGCTCCGACGCGGTTTTTTGCGGGTCCATGGGTTTTTGTTTGCTTGCGGCGGCGGTGGGTTTGCGCTCAACCACCAAAAACCGGGTGCGCATTTCGGCTTTATCGTCCATCGCTTCGTCGATGAGGACGTAATCATCCTTAAAGCGCGCGACCACGTCGCGCGGCAACAGTGCGGCGTATAGCTCACGCGCCTGGGCGTCGGATTTAATGCGCACCTGGGATTGCAGCTGCAGGGCGCCGGATTTGTCCGACGTTGTCGTAATCTGCCGATCGCTGTTGAGACTGCGCCGCGCCAGGGACAGCACTTCCCGCGCCGGCTCTGCGCCGCTTTCGGTGTTGCGCACTTCTACCCCTGCGCCGCGGAAGCTGGCGAGTTTCAGCCCGCAGCGGCGTTCCGCCTCAGGGGTTGCGAAAATCACATCAATGCGATCGCGAAAAGCCTCCTGGTCGCGCCAGGGCAGCAGCCAGCCTTCGGCGCCGCGATGGCCGAGGGAGGCGGAGAACCCAGCCTGGGCGAGCTCTTGCATTTGCGCCCGGGGCGCCGCGAGGCAATACCCCTCCCGGGCGGGGCTTGTTTCCGACACCACATGGCCGCCCTTGAACTCCGCAAGCAGGGCGAGGTTTTCCGCAAAGTACCCTTCCGAGGCGTTTTTGATCGGGATAATCGCGCGCTCGACGTCATGGGACATCAGGCTGGACAGCGCTTCTCCCGCGCCGTGGCGCGGCAAGGGCGCGTATTCACGGCCTTCAGGACCAAGCCCCTCAATATAATTGAGGCAGGCTTGATGGCCAAAACCCTCGGCTTCCCCCTGGCAGGCGATGTATTTTTTACTCATCGGCCGCGAGACCCCTCTATCCCCGATAATAACGGTAGTTTACCACCAATTAACCATTATGCCATGGGCGCCGATGATTTTCGAGGAAATCGTTGCTTTCGTAAAACACCGCCCATGAATTGGGCGAGAGCGGTCTGCAACGGTTCGGCTGAAACACATCAGGCGCAAACGGCTCTATGGCGCACCCCGCGCTTCCCGCCTTAAAAAGCCACAACAATTACAGATGGTTAAAGGAAATCTGCGTGCTTTATCGGTGGCGTGTCAGAGAATAAATTTTGACAGGTCGGCATTCTTCGCAAGATCGCCGATATGGCTCCGTACGAACGCAGCGTCAACGGTGACGGTGTCGCCGGACCGGTCCGAGGCTTCGAAGGAGATTTCGTCAAGCACCCGCTCCATAACGGTCTGCAAGCGCCGCGCGCCGATATTCTCAACGGACGTGTTCACCTCAACCGCGATATCGGCGATCGCCTCCACCCCGTCCTGGGCGAAATCGAGGGTGACGCCTTCGGTCGCCATCAGGGCCTGATATTGTTTGATAAGGCTCGCTTCTGTTTCCGTCAGAATAGAGATGAAATCATCTCGGGTAAGCGCGGACAGCTCCACCCTGATCGGCAGGCGGCCCTGAAGCTCTGGCAACAGGTCCGACGGCTTTGCAATGTGGAACGCGCCGGAGGCGATGAACAGGATATGATCGGTCTTCACCGTTCCGTGTTTGGTCGCCACCGTCGCGCCCTCAATGAGAGGCAGTAAATCGCGTTGCACGCCTTCGCGCGAAACGTCCGCGCCGGATCGCTCGGCATTGCGTGCGATTTTGTCGATCTCATCGAGAAAAACGATACCGTCATTTTCCACAGCCGACAGCGCTTCCTGCGTCACCTGCTCATCGTCGAGCAGCTTATCGGATTCTTCCGTAATCAGAACGTCATAGGATTGTTTCACAGTCATGCGACGCTGGGCCTTGCGTCCGCCGAAGGCCTTGCCGAACATGTCGTTCAAATTGATCATACCCATTTGCGCGCCAGGCATGCCGGGAATATCAAATGTCGGCATCCCCCCGGCCCCGGTTTCCGAGACTTCAACTTCTATTTCCTTATCGTCAAGCTCCCCTGTGCGCAGGCGCTGTCGGAACGTGTTGCGCGTACCTTCCGAAGCGGTTTCACCCACCAGAGCGTCGAGCACCCGCTCCTCTGCGGCGACATGGGCCTTGGCCTTTACAGCATCGCGCTTTTTGTCCCGAACTTGCGCGATGGCGACCTCCACAAGGTCGCGCACAATGCTCTCCACATCCCGGCCGACATATCCCACCTCGGTGAATTTCGTCGCCTCCACTTTCAGGAACGGCGCATCGGCAAGCTTGGCCAGGCGTCGGGAAATCTCGGTTTTGCCGACGCCGGTGGGGCCGATCATCAAAATATTCTTCGGCGTTACTTCGTCCCGCATAGGTCCGTCGAGCTGTTGCCGCCGCCAGCGGTTTCGAAGCGCGATGGCCACCGCCCGTTTGGCGTCCTTTTGTCCGATAATGTAGCGGTCGAGTTCGGAAACGATTTCACGGGGGGAGAAACTGGTCATAGATCAAACGGCCTTCGACATCGAAACAAGGCCTGAGATGTAAACGTCCCTGCGCCCCGGTCAATGGCGGTTGGCGCGTATGCAATTTTAAGTCTTTATTATTTCAATTGCGGCAACTTTAAAGGTATGCGCCCTGAGACATATCCGAAGCCTTTTAATGAGGAAACGCGACTTGCCATGTTGCAGGCCAGCGGCCTTTTGGATTCTGAGCGCGAGGAGGTTTTCGACCGCCTGACATGGCTCGGCAAAACCCATTTTCAAACGAAAGCGTGCCTTGTTTCTCTGGTCGATAAGGACCGGCAATGGTTCAAATCAAAGTGCGGTCTTGAAGCGGACGAGACCGGCCGCGCGGTTTCGTTTTGCGGATTTGCGGTGACGTCCGGCGAACCGCTTATCGTTCTTGATGCGGCGGTCGAGCCGCGCTTTGCGCACAATCCGCTTGTGCTCGGGCCGCCCAACATTCGATTTTACGCGGGCGCGCCGATCATTGTGAACGGGTTCGCCTTCGGCTCCTTCTGTGTCGTCGACGACAAGCCGCGCGATGGTTTCAGCGACGAGGATTTGAAATTTCTCACCCATCTTGCCGAGACCACCGCATACGAAATCGATATGCGCATGAAGGCGTTGCGCGACCTTGAAACGATTGACAAGCAAACGGCGAAAGCGGCCGCGGCTTTTGAAGAGGCCGAGCGGGCCAAAGAATCGTTCCTTGCCATGATTAACCATGAAATCCGTACGCCTTTGAATGCGATCATCGGTTTCGCTGACATTATCGAACAAGAGCTTTACGGTAAAATCGCCCCCGATCAATACAAGGAATATGTGGCGCATATATGCGGCGGCGGCGCGCGTCTCCAGGCCTTGATGACGCGGGTTATCGAATACGCCGCGGCGGAAGCGGGAACCATAAAGCTGCAGGAAGAAACGTTCGGCGTTAAAAGCCTTCTTGAATCCGCCGTGCAAATGATGGAGGGCGAGGCGCGGTTGAAAGGCGTCCGGCTTTATCTTGAGGATTTCGAGTCAACGTCAGAGCTTACCGCGGATCCAATGCAAACGGAGCAAGCCTGTCTTCAGCTGCTCGAAAACGGAATTAAATTCAGTCCGGAAAACGGCGTCGTCCGTATCGGTTTTAAATGCGAAGACGGCGCGCCGACAATAATTGTGGTTGACGAAGGGCCCGGCCTTGCGGCGGAGTTTTTTGAGGAGGCGTGCAGCGCCTTTACACAGATGGAGTCTGCCGCATCACGCCATTATGACGGCGCCGGTCTCGGGCTGCCTTTGGCGCGTAAGCTGATGGAGCTCCACGGCGGCGCCTTGGTGCGCCTTGAGGCGGACAAAGGGGCGCGGATCGCCTTGCAATTTCCGACCTGGCGCAATGCGTCGCAAGAAGCGCCCGACGCGGCGGCGTGCGCCTGAAGCGCCTCAGCCGGTTGCGTCCAAAACCTCGATCGTCAAATTATCGTTCGTATACACGCAGATATCGGCTGCGATCGCCATCGCTTTGCGGACGATATCCTCCGCGTTTAGATCGGAGTGATCGTAAAGGGCGCGGGCGGCGGCCAGAGCGTAATTGCCGCCGGACCCGATGCCCATGACGCCGCGCTCCGGCTCCAAAACATCGCCCGTGCCTGTGAGGACCAGCGTCGCATTAGGGTCCGCAACGAGCATCATCGCTTCAAGCCGTCGCAGGTAACGGTCCGTTCGCCAATCCTTGGCGAGCTCCACGGCGGCGCGGGTCAGCTGTTTCGGATATTGCTCGATCTTTGTCTCCAGCCGCTCGAACAAGGTCATGGCGTCGGCGGTGGCGCCGGCGAACCCGGCGATCACATCGCCTTTGCCCAGCGGCCGCACCTTTCTGGCGTTGCCTTTCATCACTGTGTCCCCAAGGCTGACCTGACCGTCGCCGCCGATCGCCACCTTGCCGCCCTTGCGGACGGTGAGGATCGTGGTGCCATGCATTTCGCGGGGGCTCGGTGTGGTCATGGGGCGGGCCTTTTCGGTTCGGTTGCGGTTCCATGCACGAATGGCGGCGCTGTGGTCCTGGGTCAAGCCCCTTAATGCCTTCGCCGAACGGTCTTATGGGATCGCCACGTTGCGTGGCGCCCTGCCCTTGTATGCCGCAGCCAATGATTTTCCCCTTAAGGTCTTCTGGACAATGAGGCCTTCTTTCCAGTCATCCCGGACGCCGGTTTGTCCGAAATCTTTGATTTCGCTGGCAAACCGAGCGATCCGGGATCTGTCTCCATGAGGCCCGATCCCGGATCGCGCCCCAAATCCTGGCGGATTTGGATCAGCTCGAGCATACCTCGGGCGGCGTCCGGGATTCTGGGATTACGGAATAATTTCAATTGCCCGCACCCATTAGAAGTGATTACTCACTTCTAATGGGTGCGGGTGTCAACTGTGTGATGGTTTTCAAGTTTTCACAGGCAAACGCGCAAGCCTGGCGCAATCCAGCCATAGATGTTTGGGGCGTCGAAACTACAGGTCGGCGTTCTATTGCTGGCTTTGCGAT
>JBCDBL010000042.1:0-30779 GCA_039183635.1 Pseudomonadota bacterium | reverse complement strand
TGCGCGCGCTGTCGATATCGGGTGTGGGATCAACCCCGTGGCGGGCGGCGCGCGCCGCCCACTCCGCCGACAATTCCTCGCGCGCGATTTTGGTTTTCGAGGGGCGCGTTTTCAGCGCCACCATGTCGCGGGCATGGTGGGTTTTGTTGTCGAGGGTTGCAAAGACGCGTTGGATGTCGCGCTGGCGCGTCGAAAAATGCTCGATCACCTCCCGCGGAAAGTCTTTCACTTCCAAATGTCCGGCCGCTTTTTTCCACTCGACGCCATAGCCGAGGGCGGTCAATTCCTTTGCAAAATAGGCCGACTGAATCTGGGTAAAGAGTTTGGCGTTGGTCCACAGCGGCGGATTATAGACCGACCGCCATTTCCCGTCCGCGCTTTGGGTCGCGTTGGCGACGACGGCATGGATGTGCGGCTGCGGATCGAGGTTGCGGGACGTGTCGTGCTGGAACAACGCAGCGACCATGGATCCGGTCTTCTCCCGGCGCATCGTACCTTTTCGTTTGATCCGCGTCTCCACATAATTCTTCTCAATATAGGTGAGGGTTTGTTTGACGCTGCGCTTATACGCATCGAGAATACGTTTATCGCCGCCGACGGTCGCCAATAGCGCAGCGGATTTGGGCATGGAGAACGTCAAATCTTCGCCGGGATGGTGCACGCGTTCTCCGCCCTGCTTTTTGCCGAGGGTCACGCCGTTGGGGAGCCGGCCGGCGAGCACCTCTTCAAACTGTTTGAGGTCGACCTTTCCGGTGAGACCCAGCGCTTTCGCGCCCGCGCCGAACCATTCGCCCTCCACGCGCTCAGGATCGTCGTCCACATAATAATTGTCCTTGCCGTAATAGTCGGCGGCATCTGCGGCGGGCGGTGCGGATCCAATCGACATCATGGCTTAAATCTCGTGAATGAACTGGCGATCGACCGCCGGACGACGATCTTCGGAAGGCGTCTTCGGATCGTCTGGCGTCAGACCGTCAAGCTTCAACTGCGCTTGCTTGAGTTTTTCCTTGGCCGTCTTTTTCTTCCGGGTCGGCTGTTCGGCGTCCTGGGGCGCGTCGGGTTTGGACGCGTCGCCATCAGACCGGATCGCCCGGCGCGCCAGATCGGCGACATCCGATCGCGGCACGAAGGCTGGCGCGACGACTACTGGCTTTTTGTAGCGGTGCTTTACACGCGAGACAGGGAACCCTTCGGCCATCTTCACATAGCCTTCGAGGTTCGGAAGGTTCATCAACTGCTCGGGCATAACGATCAATTCGTGCTTGTCCCGGGCGCTCAAATTGACGCCGTCGCGGATCTCGCTGGCGCCGAAGGAAACCCCCTCCTCCATGCGCCGCACCTCCCGGCGGCCAATGTCGTTGGCGTACCATTGCGCCTCGTCGAAATCGGCCACTGACAAGATCAGCTTGTTGCGGCAAAGACCGTTCAGCGCCTGGGCGCCGTCATGGCCGTAAACGTCCTTTAAAAGAGAGCGCGCCTGAACGCCGATGACGGACGCCGCACCGAACTGGCGTCCCTCGGTCATGCCCTGTTTGATCGACGGAAGCTGATGCAAGCGCGCCAATTCGTCGAACACGAACCAGACCGTGCGCTCCTGGTCGCGCTGACGACTGAGCAAGCTCTTGATGGCGATATCCATCCACACCGTGATCAAGGGCGCAAGGCTTGTTTGCGCGTCGGCGCGGGACGTTAAAAACAGGATCGCGTCGCTGCGGTCGTCATTGATCCACTGCGAAATTGAAAACGGCGCGCCCTCGTCCGGCATCATCTGCAACGCCTTTAAATAGGTGGAGAGCATCATGCGAACGCCGGCCGCCATGCGTTCGGCTTTTGTGTTGACAATCTGCGTCGCGACGGTCCCTTCAAGGAAATCTTCCAACTCCGTCGGGCTTGACGTCAGGAGCGTTTTGATGAGGGAGTCGTTTGTCGCAATCGACGGATCGCCGGCCTCCAAACTGTCGCCTTTTAAAAGCTGCGCGGCGACGCTGAAGACGGTGCGCGCGGCTTCCGCCCACACTGGGTTTTCCTGTTTCGACATGGGGATCATGGCGGCGGCGATGGCGTCATAGTCGGCGGACATCTCCGCGTCGCGAAAGATCGACCAGTTGCGGCATCTGGCGTCCAATGGATTGAGCAATGCGTCTTTTGCGGGATCGAAAAACGCCTCCACATAGTTGCCCATGGGATCGAAGATGACGGCGCGGTCGCCACGATCGCGGATCTGTTCAACGATCGAATGAATGAACTGGGTTTTGCCGACGCCGGTGGTCCCTGCGATCAGCGTATGCAGCGTCTCACCGCGCCAGGGATAGGGCACGCCCGCCAGTTCATAGGGCCGATATCGGCCCGGCGCCGGCTTTAAGAAAATCCCCGGTTCGCGCTTTCGATTTTCCGCCCGAATGAGACGCTTTAATTGATCCGGGGGCGTTTCCTGGGCGCCGCGCAAATGCCGTTCCTTGGCGATGGACGACCCGCGGTTCAGGAAAAACCACATGATCCAAAGGGCGAGTCCCGTGCCCGCCGCAGCGCCGTAAACACTCGCTTCGCTGAAGCGGTTTAAAACCTCGTTGCGCGCCTCAATGACGGCGTCATTGACCACGAAATCCCCGATAGCGACATGGCGCGTTTCGCCGTCGGGAAGTCTCAGCAGGATGACGTTTTCGGGCTTAACGCGCAGGAACAACATCACTTCGGCAAGGCCGTACTTATAAGCGAGATAGCGGTCGTAGCTTTCCGTGGAAACAAAGGTCCAGGCGGAGATCACCAGAACAAGCGTTGCGACCAACGCTGTCGTCATGACGCCAAGCACTTGCGTTGCCATACGGAAAGTATGAATGGTCGTCTGCCCGCCCCGTAAAAAACTCTTAAAGGCTTTCTGCTCAGGCATTGGCGCGGGTCTCCTCAAAGGGGTCATAGGGGTCGTCGATGGCCATCATCAGGGCGTCGAGATGGGTTTCGAGGTCGAGGCCTTCGAACAGCTTTTGTTGGGCGAGCGCCACGAACAGGACTTTCCGCTCAAGCCGCCCCAAGCGGTCCTCAACGGACTCCACCGGCGCTTCGATCTTGGCGCGCAAATGATCGGCGAACGGCCGACCGTGCCGACGCGCCTCCAGCTCAAGCGCACGCTTTACAGTTTCATCAACTCTGATGGTGATGCGAACTTTCTCTGTCATCTCTGAAGAACAGCTACCTTCGGGTTACACATCGAAACCTTGGTAAACTGAGGATACGGGTCGACCCACGGGATAGCGAGCGCGCGTTGCGCGTTTCACAAGCGCGTCACGCGTATGGCGCCGAAACGACACCGGGCTCAACGCCAGGTCTGCTCTCGGGTTGACGCCTCTCGGCGAAAGGCGGCGCCGAATCCGTCACCACACTGTTCATTGGAGATAAGCCTCTGTTCTTAAACGCAGAGTTCTCCCGCACGCCCGGTGCATAGCGTGTGATAGCTCTTAGTCGGCGACTGCCGTCAGTGTTATTGAAGCCGCTTCCTCGCGACGTTTCCAAAAATTGGGGGTCACGAGAGCCAACCTGATGCGTTTTGAAAATCAAAATACGCGCATTACGGTTGCTATACAGAGTACCGTTTTGATGAAATTGGGAGTAGTTTAGCGGGTACGAAAAGGAGACATTTGATGGCGCGAAAAACTGATCCGAGAGACGAGCTGGACCGGCTCAAAAAGACTGAAACCAATCTGAAAGAAGAGATCAAAGCGGCGGAAAAACGCCTGCATATCCGCCGTGGTAAATTGGTTTGCGATGCCGGCGCCGACGCGTTTTCCGATGAGGAATTGCAGAAGATTCTGGTCGACGCCGTCGCCGGAAAATCAAACGCTGCTCGATCCGCATCTGGCTCTTTAGGAACGCGTTCGCCTGTCTAATATGGCAGGTAAATTTGGGTGTCGACTGACTTTGAATAGCACTGCGACCTTACTCGGACCGATGCACAAATCTCGATTTTCGTTGCGCGTGAAGCGCCAGAAAACGGTCGCGCATGTCTTCAAACATCCGCGCCGGGAGAAACCCCAAAGCGACGCTTTCAGGCCCGGCGCCCGGGAGGGGGCGAAGATCCGGTCCGGGCCATGCGAACGCATTTCCCTCACTTAAAACAACCCAGGACGGATCATCATCCAATCCCAGGCGGCGTTTCGTGGCGAGGGGAATTTCGACCGCCGTTTCCGGGTCCGTTGGCGGCGCATGGGTGATGGGCAAAACGATCACACGCAAATCGCCGTCCGCGTCGCGCGTTGCGAGAAGGACGGCGCAGGGACGATCTTTCACCCCCTCTTGCTGGCCGCGCGCCTGCTCGCGGGCCCAAAGATAAGAATAGCGAATGACGAGACCCGGCTGAGGGGTCGGAAGGCTCAAGTGCGACCGCCCGGATATTCGTCATCATGGGCGGCGGCCTCAGCCGGCGGTTCCGCTGCGGCGATAGCGGCGAGGTCAGCGTCGGACAATTCGCCGGTGCGAAAAACCTGGCGATCGCGTCGCTTTAGACGATGATATTCTTCGGCAGACAGGAGCACGGTATGCTCCCGATTATGCTTCATCACCATCACCGGCTCGCGCTGCGCCTGATCCTGATAGACGCCCGGCGTTTTCATAAACTGCGTTGACGTGACTTTCGGCATGATCACACTCTAAAACTCGAATTATTTGAAATATAAGTGAAATCCAAATAAATTACAAGGGCCTAACAGCAAGGGCTTTCTTAGCATCCGCCAGGCTAATCGCCCTCATGAGGACGCCGCTGCGCCCGGAACGGGCGCTTCGCGTCCGGCTTCAAAACCCGCCAAAAACCCCGCATTGAAAACCGTGACATAGCGCTGCGCGTCGATCAGTGTGGCGTCAGGCGGCATGATGAAAGCGACGCCCTCCAAACGCTTGGCGATGCATTCGAAACCATGGGGGCGCCTCCAGATTTCGAAGTCGCCGATGCGGTAGGGCGCGCCCTCCAGCACATCGAGACATTCGCCAAGGGGCGTATGAAGAATACTCATGACATAACTCCCGTTGATGCGCGAGCGGCGGACGCCAGAGGGCCCGCCGCCGCTGTTATCAATATTGTGTTTAGCCGTTGACGGCTTCGCCTTTCGGCGCGCCGTCGAGCAACAAAACGGACCCGGAATAGTTCTCCACGCAGATCTCTGTAGAGTAGCGTTTGGTCCCCTCTCCGTCCTCATATTCCGAGGTGCGGATGGTCCCCTCGACTTCCAGTTTGGAGCCTTTGCGGACATACTTTTTGACGACATCGACGACGCCTTGGTTAAAAATCGCGATACGATGCCACTCGGTCCGCTCGCGCTTTTCGCCGGACTGTTTGTCGGTCCAGCGATCGCTTGTCGCCAAACGGAACGAAGCAATTTCTCGGTTGTCTTTGGTCATGCGAAACTCTGGGGCCGCCCCCACATGACCGATTAAGGTTGCACGGTTTTTCATGGGTCTTTCTCCTTTGCTTTCTCTCCTCCTTCCTGGAGGACACCCTCCCCAAACTACGCTCTCGCTCTCTCCACCAACACTAATACTGTCTTAAGACGGATGAATGACGCGCAATGCGGGGAGGAAACGCGCAGAACGGGCGTGACAAATCGCGATCCGTCGAAATATGAGACCACACTTGCCCATGGGGCACGTATGACGACCCCAGATACGGGGCGGCACGCGCGCAGTACGCGTACACGGATAGCCAATCACTTCCCAACGCTCGAAACGAGCGTATCGCGCCGGGCTCGACAGAGCCCGGCGCGCGAATTTTGGCGCCATGCGAAGCAAGGGTTGGGGCGCTAAGACGCCCCGCCCCGCGCAACGGGAATGCCCTTTTCACGCGCTTTATCGGCAAGATTTTCAACGATGCCCGATCCCGGAAAGGCGACAACGCCGATCGGCTTTAAGGCGAGCATGTCATCATTGCGTTTGAACGGCGCCGCCTTGTTGTGGCGTTTCCAGTTGGGTTGAAAGATGATCTGATGAACGCCGCGCGCATCGGCCCATTTGGCGGCGATCAGTTCGGCGCCTTTTTTATTCCCGCCATGGGCGAGGACCATATCAGGATGGCGTTTCAAACAGGCGTCCAGCTTCGCGAACACTGCGTCAATATCTTCAAACTCTATACCGCCCGCAAAGGCGATCACTGGGCCTTCCGGGGTCAACGCCTCCTCCCGCTGACGCCGCCGCGCGCCGATATAGTCTTTGGAGTCGATAATCGCGCCGGTGGTCGGCGTCGCGCTTGCCCGGGACCCGCTGGCCGGTCTCCAGGGCGTGCCCATCTCAACCCGGAACCGATCCGCCGCCAAGTCGCGCATAGCGGTGTACGAATTTAACTGTTCCAACAGCGTCATACCTTCGTTGACAAGTTGTTCCAGTTCAACGGATTTCACCTCCGAGCCGTCCTGCTCACGCTGGCACTGACGCTGCGCCGCCTCGTTACGGTCAAGCGCCTTTTCGATTTTGCGCAACCGATAGTGAAAGATGTTCACGAACGACCAAAGCAGATCCTCCGTATCATCTTCCAACCGGCTATCGGCCACACATGACGCAAGCGCGTTCATCGCCCCGGCAATCCCCTCATCGCATTGTTCCGGCGACGGCAATAAGCGGTGGTCCGCCTCATCGGTTCCCGGTTTTGCGCCATAAAGCGCCAACTCGTCCAACAGCGCGCCGGTCGCTGACACGTTTTGGGATTCCATGTTCTCAGTGTGCATAGTGTTTCTCCATCACAATAAAAGGCAGGGAGGAAGGCCCCGCCCTTCCTTCCCTGCCTGTCCGGCGAGGACCGGAGAGATGGGGCAAGCAAAATCTGCCGACTTGGCGCCAGCCAACTTGGGCGCGGGCGCGAGCAGGATGCAGGCGTTAGGGGTTGGATGGCCCTTCCGGGCCGGCCATAGCCCTTACGACTGCACCGCGCAGAACACGGGTCGGCTTCATTTTGCTTGCGGGAAGAGAGGCGGCGCCTTTCTTCCCATTAAAAGAACAATGCGCCGCGCCAGCGGCACTTAATGGCGGCCCGGCTTCTACAGAAAAGCAACCCGTGCAGACGGGCCGTCCCTCTTATGTCTCAACAGGTTCAGCGGTCAGTCGATGGAATCGCCGGACGCAATATCGACTTCTGAATGAAACTCTGTGCTGGACTCCGTGAACCGAACATTGACGTCCAGCTCGACCGTGCCCGCCTCCACGTCGATAACAAGATCTCCGAAGCCGCCATCATTGTTGTACCAATCCACGCCTGTTTCTTCGAGATAGTCATAGCCGATGTCTTCCAGGACGTCCTCCAGCGTTCCTTCAGCGATCTCCCGGGCATGAACCCAGCGGCCGTCTTCCCAAGAAGATTGGGTCTTTTCATAGGCAAGGGAGACAGCCCGCGCGTTGAAATGCCGATCGTCAAAATAGACCTCTTCAATGGATCCGCTATCGCCAGATCCGTCAAAGGTCACCGTCGCGCGCTTGACGTTGGCGCGCCGCAGCACCGGCAGGACCCGCTGGAGGTTTGCGAGGTAGGTCCGCGGCACTGGTTCCCGTAGCGGCTTCACAACTTCAACCGGACGTTCAACGCCAAAATGCGCATATATGCGATCGGCGGTATCGCGGCTTGCCGGCCGGTTGAACCGCGCTTTAATCTGACCGATCCGAAGCGGATGCTCCCTGTCTTGGGTACGGAACAACTCTACAGTCCAACGCACCCGATCGATAAAGATCGCTGCGATGGCGCAATTCCCTGCAGCGATGGAAGCGTGATAGCTCGCCACGCAATGGCGCTGGCGCAGCCCCTCCATGCCGAGGCGGCGGCTGGTGCGGATTAGATAGCCGTAAAAGCACTTTGGAAGCACCGCTTCGAATTTTGAGAGATCATAGTAAACATTCTGCCCGGCCAGGCGTTTCAATGTTTCGACCCGGGACAGACGATCATGTTCGGCCCGCCAGCGTTTCGCACTCCAGCCAAGATTGATCCACACGCCATGGGTTTTGGCCATACGGATCGTATCTTTGACAGGCGTTCCCTTGGCGGTGAGCGTCTGATAGGCGACAGCAAACGCTAGGAGCTGATGGGAGTTGCCGGCTAAGTCGCCAGCATCGAGAATAACGCATATATCATCTGTACTGATGTGACCTTGTGCAAGCAACGCCCGAAAGGGCGCGGAGACCTTGTTCGGCAAAGCATTGAGACGGTCACCTAAGGCGTGAAAAACACTCATGACTGCGCCCTCCGTGTGCCGCCCGCGATCTTGGTTCCCCGCGCCATCCACGGCGCGGGTTGAATGCGGGAGAGCCAGTCGGCCAGCGACGGCACGCGCCCGCCGCAATCTTCTTTAACGTGCTGCTCGCCGATATAGCGCACGGGTACATCGGTCCCATCGCTATTGGTGATGGTGATGCCGAAGTGACGTTCGCATTCGAAAATACCTTCCGCATGGTGACGCAAGGCACGATGCCGGAAATCGCAATAGCTCTCCTTAGTGGCGTCGAACCAGTCGTGAATAGCCTGATAGTCTTCGGGCTTGCCGCCGAAAAGGCGTGCTGATGAACACGCATGATAATAGGTATGCGTCATGGGGAGACCTCGTTTCAGAGTGGAAAGGCTGAAGCCTCTCGTTGCTTTAAAGGCTTCACCCTCTCCCCACTCGCCTCTCACTCTTCAGCTATCTCCATCAACGCGCACGGCGTTATTGGCCTCAAAGTCGCAATTCACTATGATGCTGCCTCCGCCTGCTGACGAGGTTTGCGCAGTTCTAGGATCACAGTGTTGATCCGTGCTCCGACGCTCGCGAAGCTTTCCGGCGGCAGGTCTCGGAACACGGGCGCCGCCCAGCTTGCCGCGTTGTCTTTCGCCCATTTGTGGAAGGCCTTATGGCGCGCGCTTTCGCCCAACTCCGCCGTTGCAGGCAGGATCGTCAGAAGCCGGCCGCCAGGCTTCAGAAACGCGAACGCGTGACAGACATGGTCGATCCAATGCGTCCCGTAAAAAGGCGGGTTCATGAGGACCAGATCGAAACTGACGTCGACGGGCATCTGTAAAAAGTTGGCGCAATTGACGTCGACATTCTGCATGTTCAGCGCCGATATGGCGGCTGCGCGGGCGCCATGGATTTCAACAGCGCGCACCGAAGCGCCCCGCTCGGCCGCCGCTTTAACGATCGCCCCCGTTCCCGCGCTCGGCTCCAGCACGGTCACCCCCTCATGAAGGTGCGCGAGGTCCATCAGACGATCGACCACGCCTTCCGGCGTCGGATAGAACTGAAGATCCTTGGCCGGCAACCCGGACCGATGTCTAATGTCTTCCGCCGTTGCGTCTTTCGGCGCTGCGTCCGCGACGACATCGCCGTAATATTCGGCAAGCACATTGTTGGCTTTCGCGACCAGGTCGTCCCGCATGAACCAGACATGGGCGTTGCCGTTCATGAAGCCGCGGATCTTGAAATACGGCGTGATCGCCTCCGACTGACGCGGATCAAAGCCACGGCCCCGGGACTCGTCAATCGCTTTGATGAGCGCGCCTGGGTTCGGCGGAACGGCGTCGAGCACCGCGAAGACGCGCTCGATGTCTATAAAGGTTTCGCGGTGATGGCCGTGATAGTTCCAGAAGCCGCTGTCGTCGAAGACATGGGTCAAAATAATCCGGGAGCCGATCTTGAAGCCGTCATGGGAGCGAAAGCGTCTGTCGAGATCGGAAAACGCTTTGGCAAGCCCGCGCTTGAAAATGAGGTCCGCGTCGGCGAAGAGCTGCTCAATGGTGGCCGCCACATTATCGAAGGAGATTTCCGGAACCTCGTTCAACAGCGACCTCATAAGGTCGTCTTTCGCGGTGCGGTCCATAATACGCTCAATCCCGACGCGATTGAGCAGGGATATCCAGACGCAGGCGTCCAGATGCTTGCGATAGACCTCAAGAGATTGCGCGGCGTCGAAATCGTCCCCGAAAAGATGTTTGTACCGCTCGTTTTCGCGTCGATCTTCAAGATAAAAGCCTATGCCCATATGGGCGCCGGCGGCGATTTCCGAAGCCTCGGACGCCAGCGCATAGCCCTTTGTCAGGGTTTCGGAGGCGTCCCGCATTTTTGCAAGCGCGCGGTCGCGGGCGTCGCAGATATCGCGAATGAGGGAGGGTTCGACGAGATCAGTTGAAGACCCGATGTCTTCGGCGCGGCTGTTTTCGGACGCGTCGAAAAGGTCGGCCGACGCATGCGCCGCCGTTGAGGCATGTAATGTCATGGATAGGCTCCAGATTGAGGAATGAAGGATACGCCCGGGCCCAACCCCTCTTGAGTGCTAAGCCCCAACGCCCTTTCCCCGACCGCCTCTACCTCTTAACGTATGCGAATATTTATAATCCGCGGCAATGTTGACGCCGGGATCCATCATAGACGCAGCCCTGACCTATTCAGATCTTCACTCTTTCACCAAACGGAGCAACCTCATCCGTGGTTGACGCCCAGAGCACCGGATAAGCGGGCGGGTCTGGAAAGTCCCCATAAAGATCAGTGAGATAAATCAGACAGGCAGGCAGCGCGCCTTCCGCCTCAACCCATTCAAAGGGGGGCCTGAAACTCGTCCCGCCCCTGCCTTTTGGATTGAGCGTCAAGGGAAGATCATGAGGATCGAACCTCTCGACCCGCGCCACATCCGCATCGCAATAGACAACGTCGACGCCGTCCGGCTTCGCGTCTTCCACAATCGCGTTCATCTCCGCTGCAAACTGCGCCAGGGTCTCATCGTCAATGCTGCCGGAGGTATCGACGGCGATGACGAGGCGACCGAGGCCCGGCGTCTCCATGGATGGCAGATAGAGCCCCGAGGCGACATAGCGCCGGTTGGGACGGGACCAGCTATAGTCCTGACGAACCGTCGCGGTTACGAACCGCCGCAACGCCGCGCGCCAGTCGATCCGGGGGCGACGCATATCGTCAACGAACCGATCCACGGCAGCCGGCAAGCGCCCCGCGGCTTTGGCGAACTGAGCGGCTTGTAGAGTGGCGATCTGCCAGTCTGCTTCCGCCTTTGCGAGGTCCGCCGGCGATGCACTGGTTCCATCAGGGGACGCAGGACCAATAACGGCCCCGCAGCGGCCAGGATCGGCACCGTCATTACCGCCATCCTGGTTGCAGTTTGGATTTGTCCCCTCGCCATCAGAATTCTCCGGCTGCTCAAGCAGATCATAAACCTGCTCCGCTGACAGACCATCAAACGGCGGGCGATGGAGAGCCCCGTCAGGCAAGCGAAACCCAGCGCCCAAAAGAATGCCATTGATGGCGAAGTCGCAGGCCACATTCCAACGCTTGTGATCCCGAGCGCCACGCCGGACATGATGGCTCATCGCGCAATGCAAAACCTCGTGGCCGATCACGCCGACCACCTCGTCGAAAGACAGGCCATCGACGTAAGCCGGGTTGTAGAAGAGAGTTTCGCCATCGACCGCGAGGGTATCGATATGGGTCGCCTCTGCGAGTTTCAGCCGCAAAGCGAGACTGCCGAAAAAGGGTTGGGACAGGACCAGCGCCGCCCGCGCCTTTGTGAGAGTTTTGCTCATGTCACCTCCTCATCATCAGAAACGCCGACATAGTCCGCCATCGCATGCAGGATGACATCCGCTTCCTGGGCGACGGCCTTTCTCAGAATATCGTCATCCCGGAGGTCTTGCGGGTCATGGGGACAGAGGTCTTGGACCAATCGTTGCCGCATCGCTTCAAGGTTGGAATCACCGGCGACATTCAGCTTGGGGAGGGTTTCCACAAGCTTGCGGAGGGAGTCCACCATACTGTCCCGAAACGGATGGGTAATCCGGCCCGTGACAGGGTCGGTCCCATAGCTGTTAAGGTTCTTGCTCATCCGCGCAACGGCCGCGTGCACCCGGGTCCACAGATCCCGCATGGCTTCGACTTCAGCGGCCCGCGCCCGCTCCTCAATTTCTTCGCGAATGCGTCGTTCTTCTTCCGCGCCGAGGGACACCCTGAAATCATCTCCGTCCGGCAAAGGCGCGAAGACACAGTCGATGCCGAACTTGTTCGCCACCTCCTCCGGCAGAGGATAATCGGTCATGGAGAAAAGACCTTTCAGCCGCTCCCGCGCCTCGGCGACGCAGTCCTTATAAACATTTGTAAAGTCAGCGACTGCGCGATCGAACTTGCTGCGATAGGCCTGCTGGGCCTCCACATAGTCAAAATAGTTGGCCCCCGGCAGCATCCGAAAGCCGCTGTCGGACCAGGGCAGCGTGTTGAACAGATGATGCTCCCGCGCCGCCCGGGCGATTAGCGTGATATTGCGGAGGGCGGATTTATCGACGAGATGTTTGGTGAAGTTCATCATCTCCGCATCGGCGCCATGGAGTTTGGCGACGTCTTCAGACGCGCGCTTGTCATATTTGCGTGCGGACCATTGCGAGATGTTGAGGGCGACCAACATCGCCCGCTCCGTGATCTTGGTCATCGGGTCGTCCTTTCGATTAAATTGTGGGAGGCGTGTCAGGTGAGGATGTCGCCGTGGGCGGCGGCCCAGCGGTTAAATGCACCGAGATGCTGAAGGCCCGGGTCCCGGGCGACCGCCGTTTTCATCAGAAACACGGCGTATTCTGCTGGGATGCGATCTGCATAGGTGACCAAGGCGTCCAGATTGGGCGCGGCGGCCTTCCGGGAGAGTGCGCTTGCCAGGGCATAAAGCGTCGCCGGATCATCAGGCACGTCAGCGTTCGCCGGGTTGAGAAGGATTGCATCCGGACTGGGCAAGCTGCGGAAGACCTTCAGGAACGCAAATAACTCAACAGCGGCGCCCTTTCCAACGACGCCTTCGTAAAGCGGCAATTCAATGCTATCGTCGGGACCCGCATTGAGGATGTCCGACGCAAAGCTCCAACTGCGGGGCGTTGGAAACGCCTTCTCGTCTCGGTTGAAGGCATCCAGGCATTCCGGACGAAAGCGAAGGAACGCGATGATCTCAGGGCGGATTCCATGACGCGCCGCCCACAGACACCAATCGTCAAGATCTGCCTCAAACTCAAGGTGGGTAAAGCGGTTGGCCAACGCCGACGGCATGCGCATCGCCCCTGCCCGATCAACCTCCCGGTTTCCCGCGGCAACGACGTCCCAGCCCTCGGGCAATTCATAATCGCCGATCTTGCGGTCCAAAACCAACTGATAGCAAGCCGTCTGCACCATCGGCGGCGCCGCGTTTAGTTCGTCGAGAAACAAAATCCCCTCGCCGTCGCGGGGCAGGAAGTCAGGCGTCGCCCAACTGGTCGTTCCGTTATCGGAGAAGCGCGGCAACCCTCTGAGATCTACGGGATCGAGCAGCACGGCGCGGATATCGACGAGGCGTCTGTTTTGCTCTTCTGCAACCTGCCGGACGATATCGGACTTGCCGACACCAGGCGGGCCCCAGATAAACGCAGGTTTTCGGGCGGCGACGAGCGTCGTCAACGCCGCCTTCACGTGGGAAGGTTTCATGGGTCTGTTCCTTATGAGAAAGTGAGTGGAAATGAGCGCCAGGGCCGGAGATTGCTTCTTCTCCAACATCCTGAAAGCTCACCCTCTTCAGACCCGTCTCGTCCTCTCTTGCACTATGTAGCCACAACTCAGCCGCTCAACACCTATTCAAACAGTCGAAAATTGCAGACCAACCCATATTATATATATTTGTATACAGATTTATTAAGCACATTATTCGCATTTGAGACATGACAAGAAACGTCACGAAAATCAAAGCGGACGTTGGCCGCTAGTACCCAGAGCATTTTCAGCTGCTGTGAAACCTCTAGCTTTCATCCGCTCTGGATATGACATTCAACCGAAAAGGATATCCTCATCCTCAGTACGCAGTTTCAGCCAACGACCTAAGCGCTTCGAGAGCGCTGCCTAACCCGGTGTTGGACAATCGAAACCTTCGCTTGTCATCGTCTGCGTTATGGGCCACCTCATAATAGGCATAATAGTCCTGGTTAAAGTATCGGCTAACATTGTCTTTGTGTTTCATGGGTTTGATGTTTGGAAAGACACCTTGAATGTGGCGCGCGATTTCTGTCGTCGTGAAATAAGGTCGTGTCTCATCTGGGTCGGACAAGTGGAGCAGCGTAATGAGGATCGCGGTCTCTAACTTTACATCGGTCAACTCTGCCATCTTCTCCATAAGGACAGAAGCGTGCGCGACAGGAACGTTCTCTTGACCAACATATTGATCTACGCGGGCATAAAACGCTTCTAACGACCCCTCATTCTCCAAAGCATCAGTTCGATCGTCCTGTTCGATGTCCAAGAGGCCCATTCGGGTTTGTTGGTCATCACGCGCTTGAAACTTCTCAAACGTGACGTCGTCACCCTCACGCATCCTGCGATTAAGCCTCGAATATCTAAGATCTTGATTAGCATGGACGAACACGACCTTGAAGGGGCGTCCTGTCGCTGAGAAATGATCCATCAACCAATCCACTTCGGTTTGCGCGCGAAACCCAGAAACCACAATCGGTCTTGTCGTTTTGTCTCGCAGATGTCGAGCGATCAGCTCTGCGGCAATTTGCGGTCGTTCAATAAGCGCATCTTCAGCAAAGTCTCCAATCGACCCGGCACCATCAAAGCCATGTCGCATATAGTAGCTCAGATACATGAAATCGCTCGCTTCGACATGAACAAACCCAAACTGATCGGCCAAGTGCTGACTGGCCGTCGTTTTCCCCGCGCAGGTGTAGCCACAAAAAATCACGATGGGGTGTCGGTTAAACTCCATGGAGAGCTGTTGAGAAGGAGGGTCTTCCGTGGGCAGTGCTTTGGGAATAAAGCCGTGCATCCGAAGAAAGTCGACCAGCTTTCGGAACGAGGCCGCCCGGAAGTCTACTTTGTCCGCATCATCAATACTTAAAGCGCCAAGCACGGACGAAAACCCCTCCGGCACGAACCACTTATTAAAAGACTGATTGTCGAGCCACGGATACACCAAATTACCATCAAACGAGGGCTCGCGCTTGGCAATGTAACCGTGCTGTATCCCTGTGAAGACAAGGTAATTGCGCTCGAGCTTCCAGGCGCGTTTATGCTTTTCGGGAATATGCAGCACAATGTCTGATCTGACAGAGACCCTTCTGTTGCCTTCAGCTTCTTCCAAAGCTTTATTGAGCTCGTCAAAGCTCGTTTGCTGCATCCAGAATTTTACGTCGAGCCCCGGAAACTCCATATCTTCTGTACTCAATGCATCGATCCGAACCGATGTATCCTCCAAAATGAAGAACCTCGTCTCGACGGGGATCTTGCCTTTCTTGCACTGCTCAATAGCGCTTTTATAACTCTGATCCAGCAACTCTTCGCGAGAATCTATGCGCGGCTCATTGTAATTTGCATGATAAGTCTTTTGCCTAAAGCCTTCGATTTCAATATCAAAAGCTTCCCCCAAATGACGCGCATGAGCGAGCTTGGTTTGGCTGGATGTGAGAAAAATCAGCTTGAACATGGCCTACTTGCCCAATACGCGGCGCCCCGTATTGCACGGACGTGTGCGGATCACCGAAGCGTCCAGGGGACTCGCCTCAGCAGCCACTTTAGCCAGAGTGGCCTCATCGCCAAATGCAAACAACATCGGCCCCAAGCTGGATAGTCCGACACAATCGGCACCAAGGCCTCGAAGGTGATCTGCGATCTTGTATAAGCCTGATCCGTATTCGCTCCATTCCAATGACTTCCACTTTGTCGACTGCAAATCCGTTACTGCAGAACAGAAATTGCTATAGTCCGCCTCCACCAGAGCAGCGCTAACACCGAACAAAGCATGATAAGCCGCTTCAAACGAGTCCTTGTCTCTCAGCGGCGTCACGCGCTTAAAAAACTCAACCTCTTGGTATTGAGTTTTTGGCGCCAAACCCTTCGGCACCACCAAGCAAAGCGGCCAATCCGGCATCGCCAATTGATGAAGGACTAGCGGCGGCTTGGACGGCATCGCCTGCGATGAAGGCAAGTGCCCCCCAATCTGTTGCGGCACACCAAGATCAAACACAAATCCGCCGTTAAAATATGTCCGGATACCGATCCCAGACGTCCCACCTCGTTGAGAGCTGGCGATCAGGTCTTCCGGAGTAGCTTCACGCCCATTCAGAACAAAGAGGCTCTCCAGAACCGCAAGGCGAATTGCAGTGCCCAATCCCATACCTACATGAGTCAGCAAATTGCCTTTTAGCACCGCGTCAACGCTATAATCTAGGCGATGCGTCTCTCGAGCGTCATTCACTGCATCTTCAATGCGTTGTCTTTCCATATCGCTCAGTGGCACATCTCTCCTATCGTCGAATGAGAATCCTTGCGCCGATCGGCATGTCACAACGCCGGTCGGCGCAGCAATGGCAAACCCTAATCCCCCATTTCTTCGCTTCGCTTCCGCATGCATGGAAATAAGACCCAGATGAAGTCTAGGCTGGATTTCGATTTTCATTCTTCGTCGTCTCTAGGACCCCATAGGTCTCGAAAATAGTCGATATATTTTTGTGCAAACGGTGTCGACGCACTGACATGGACGGCTGGAGAGTTTTTGCTCTCAGTCCCTTCAAAAATAGGTCCAGCGATCAGCTCTGTATCTGTAATTACGAAACTATGTCTCGCGTTGTGCGGAAACTCCCGGATCTCGAACCTGTCCTCGAACTCACCTGTGAGCCAATCAATCTTTACACAAAGCGCTGAGAATTTTTGCCGGGCGGCCTTCCCCATCTTTTGACTCTGCGGCACAAGGATCTGGACTTTCATCTGAGGATAAAGACGCAGCCGATCGATCAGAACATGGTCATCCGTGTCTGGATCTAGAAAATCCGTAATAAACCTTGAGCACGACGAGCCCATGACACAGACGCGCCGTTCCGCTTTCTCGAGGATGGGCCGATAGTAGGCTTTCTCATAACGATTTTTGAGGAGATTCTTGACTCCCGTTTGCTCGAACTTTTCCAAACGCGCATAGACTGGCAACTCGGTCAAAAACGACAAGCCATAGACAATTAGCCCCGCCAGCAAACCACTAAGCACACCTATGGTTTTCGCGTTTGTTGCATCGGCTAGCCACGCAAAGATGATAAACCCCAATACACTCAGTGTAAAGATGATAATCGTCCACACAGGAACTCTGACCGACCCACGCTTGAAGGAATTCATTTTGGCAACCCTATAAACAACAATTCGCGCTTCTTGGTACGGCTCAGCGCATGATTGTGCTGTGTCGAGTGGACCGACACTTGATTAAAATGCCGTTCGAACTCGGCCGTGATCTCTTCCTGAGTCGGAAACGCGTTCGTGACATAAGACAGTGCAACAATGGAGCTTTTGTGGGCCTCGATCAGCTCGAACAATTGCTCCTTAAATGAGCTCGCTCGAGACCAATTGCGAAAATGCGCCGGTTGGACCATTTCTTTGGTTTTTGATTGATCTTGAATCTTTTCTTCCCAAGCCTCATACGAAGCTAAGCCCTCTAAAAAGTGATAGCGCCGCCAATAATTGTCTAGATTAACGCTGGAACGCTCGCTCACATAAGGCGGATCTAAATAGACAAGATCATATCCCGATTTGATGTCAGCGGCATCGCCAGGCTCTAGTATTTTAGCCGCGGGTCCAAGCGCGGCGTCCATGTGAGCGAGTTCGTCATAAGCTTCGAGCATGTGATCGGTGAACGATTTTTCCCAGGTCGCGAGATTGCCAAATGAGCGTTTGACTTGCGTGTTAGTTCTCAAAGATAAGTTCGCACGATGGAAAAGATTATAGGGTCGCTTCTTGAGACACGCTTGATAAAGCAAATATCGGTACATAGCGCCGATTTCTTCTGAAACATCCGCATCACGCATATGACGCATGAACCCATCAAGCCATTGGTTCTCTTCGGCCTTAAAGAACACATTCGCGAATTTCCGAGTTATCAACCCTTCGCACTGTGAAATGACGGCAAGCGTGTCTTCTACCTCTCGCCGGTCTGGCAGCGGTAGATTACTCAAAAGCGTTTGCGCGACGTCCACATTGAACTGAAACGAGTCGTGAAAAGTTACTTCTTTACGCATCGCTCTGAACAACAAGGAAACGCTCGCTGTGCCTCCAAACGCATCTAAGACCGTTTGGAAGTCCAAACTCTTCAGATTGTCGAACATCCATGGCAACAGTTTCTTTTTGCTTCCATAATATCGGGTTGCTGGAAACTGACGGATTAAGTCTTGAACAGGGACTATTCTTACAAGCGTATCTTCAGATTCATGCTTTTGGGAGACAAGACTGTGAGTAGATAAGGCGGCCATGACTTCTGTTACCAAATGCCCACATAAGACACGAGCGATTTTTTATTTTTTCGACTCTACGGAGACGACCGGCAAATTCGGTCAAAGGCATACTGGCACAGGTGAATCGATTTCGCATGAATGTTATCGAAACTGACCTCTCTGATTACTGGCACACCGCTTACGCGGAAGGTTCACATGGACATAGCCCAGTTTGCCGGTCCTCGCCGCTTGAAGCATTGATCCTTCGAGCTGCACGTAGCAGAAATCACAAATAGCTTAGATATGTCGACAACGGTCTCTGGGTTAATGCCTCATTTTGCGCGCAAAGCTGACTTTGACTTATTTATGACGGACAAATGCCCTCAGTTTGGGCTGCCTGTCTTTCGCTTCAAATTGGCCGCAAGCCTGCCAGCTCCCAAACGTTTCAAATCATCGTTGAAGTCAGCACCGCGAAAGCAGCAAAGAGGAATGAGAAATTTAACCTGAACACCTCGCGATGACGCCGTTTTATAAGCTCTTCGAGCTGCGGCGAACCCAGCGGCGTCCCGGTCGACAGCGATGAAAAGGCGTTTGACGTCATCTGTAGGTTCGTAAGCGGCGAGCCGGGTCGCCGTTAGCAAAGCATGGGTACGAACCCCATTTAGTGCTGGCGCGAGTGACAAAAGCGTTTCTATCCCTTCACCCACAAGAACATCTGGCCCCTCCCCGCCCAAGTTCACATAGCCGTCTTCAGGGAAGCCCATCATTTTCCGTATCAGGACTAATCCGCTATCAAACCAGGTACGGTGGACCGAGAGCAGCGTTCCATTACAAGATCGTATAGGCGCAATCAATGCCGGGCCGCTTCTCATTTTTTCATCGCCGTCACGGTAAAACGCGTTTGGATGGAAAAGAAGATCCGCATCTCCTGGCGTGCTTAAACCTCGCGTTCCCAGATAGGCGGCAGCCTGTGTGCCCGCGATCGGGCCGGACCGGCTGACAAGGCGTTCGGCGGCATCTCGTTTTTTATTGTCGGAGATGTCCACCACGCCTCTTCGCAATGGCTCATGGGTTCGCCATCCCTCAGCAGCCTCGCCTAAAAACGCTTCGGCTTCACGCATGGCTTCAGCTATTGTCTCAAGACCTCGATTAATTCGGATGAGATCCAAAAGGTCGCCATAATGATCCATATTGGCTGGATTTTGATCTTGCCACCTGCCGATGCGATCTGGCGCGCCGCATAAGCGGACGTGACAACTTTGTCCCTTTGCGTTCATGGCGTCGCCAACAATCCAGTACGCGCCGCTGCGCCGACCAGCGGGCAGATAATAGCGGCATACCGCTTCTGCTCTCGCGGCGAGTCGCCTCGCTAATTCAGATGCCCTGACTATGGCTCTCTCCAGATTTGCTACGTGTTGCTTCCCACCGCCTTCCTCTTTCTTTTTCTCAGATCTCTTTATCCCGTCTGGACGCTAACGTCGTTCGTGCACATCGAAGGCCCGTATCGCGCGTATCTTTCATGAAACCTGCGCAGAGCGGGCGGCTTACGCGCAATACGGATGGCCCGACCCTTGTGACGGAAGCTTAGGAGGACATAATTTGCTCGGAGCAAAGAGCCGTAATGCCCCTTTCGAAACTGGATCAAATGTATATGGACCCGTCCCTCCGCGTTTCTGGCGGATCGCTGAAATCGCGTTACAATGCAAAGGAGGAACGTTTCGTAGAGACCGACATCACATCAAAAGCTCCCATCCAGTCAGCGGAGCTGGACGTGATTGAGACATATATGGCTGACGTCCTGAACGGCATACTGGAAGCCGCTAAAACGAGAGAAGGATAAGACATGCGCGCCGCGATCTATGTTCGTGTTTCAACCGGCAAACAGGCGGCGCATGACCTCTCGATTCCGGACCAGATCGAGCGATGCCGGGATTATTGCGAAACCCGCAACTGGGAGGTCGCGAAGACATTCGTCGACGCCGGCGCCAGCGCCACGACAGATAACCGGCTGGAGTTCCAGGCCATGATCGCGGAGGCATGCTCCCGCCATGCGCCCTTCGATGTTGTTGTCGTGCATTCCCAGTCGCGCTTCGCCCGGAATACGCTTGACCTCCTCCAGTACACGAACAAGCTGGAAAGCAATGGCGTTCAGTTTGTCTCCATCTCCCAGGACATCGGCCAAGGCGATGAGGCCAGCGTCATCCGCACAATGCTCGGCGCCATGGATGAGTATCAAAGCAAAGAAACGGCGAAACATGTGCGCCGTGCGATGATCGCCAACGCCAAACAGGGCTTCTGGAACGGCGCGGTGCCGCCGCTTGGGTTTCGCACCTACGCCGCCGAGAAACGCGGCCAGAAAATCAAGAAGCGTTTGGAAGTTAACCCCGAAGAGGCAGAGATCGTCCGCCTGATCTTCAGGCTTTACGTCCACGGTGATGGGGAAAGCGGGCCACTCGGCATACGGCAGGTCCAGAAACGCCTCAACGAAAGGGGCATCGTGCAACGGACCGGTAGGCCGTTTAGTAATCAAAAGATCCAGGTCACGCTGCGGAATACAGCCTATATCGGCAAGCACTACCTCAACCGCCGGGACGCCAAGCAGAAACACAAGGAACGCCCGCGCGACGAGTGGATCCTGTTCCCCGTCCCTCGCATTGTTGATGATGAGCTATTCTTCGCCGCTCAGAAAAACCTGGACCGCCACAATCCACTGAAAACACCGCCAAGGGTGGTCAAAAGCGATATCCTTTTGACGGGCGTGGCGCGATGCGGCTCCTGCGGATCACCCATGCGCCTCTCCTACGGCAAAGGGGGCGCATATAAATACTATTCGTGCGGGCGACGGCTTGATAAAGGCGCGGCTTACTGTACGGGTCATTCAATCCGTATGGAGATCCTCGACAAATTGGTGATCGAAGCTGTCATCGAACAAACTCTGGAAGTCGACCGTCTGCAGACGACGCTTTCAAAGCTGATCGCGCGCCGGGCGGATCGCACGGAAGAAATTGAGGATCGGATCAAAGCGCTTAAAGCCGACGAGCGGCAGGTCGAGGCGGAGCTTGCAACCTTCTGGAACGAACTCGGCAAAGGCGGCGTCACTCTCGACAGCACCGGCAAATCTCATATCGAAGCGTTGCAGAAGAAGCGCCAGAGTCTGGAATTGAACATCGACCGGCTGAAAGAAGAGTCCACGGGCGCTGCCTTCACGCTGACCGACGAGGATTACCACAAATTCTCACGAGCGCTGAAGCGGCGCCTAACGGATCGCTCCAACCCGCAATTCGTACGCGCATACCTCCGCACACTGGTCGACTCCGTGCGTGTCGACCACATCAAAATCCATGTCAGGGGCAAGGAGGCCGTTCTTTTAAACCAGATAAGGCACCATTCTGAGGCAGGCGTATTGGTGCCGGGTTTAGACCTGAAATGGTGCGGTCGAGAAGACTCGAACTTCCACGGGAGTTACCCCACAGCGACCTCAACGCTGCGCGTCTACCAATTCCGCCACGACCGCACGTCAAAGCGAAGGCGCTGGGTAACAAATTGGGGAAGGCTTGTGAAGCCCCTTTCGGGGACTTGTTAAAGATCACACATAGTCGAGCGCATAAGCGACTCCCGTCACAGAGACAGCCACTTTATCGCCCTGAATGACGAGATCTCCCCTCGCGATCGGATGGTTGTTGGCCAAAATCCAGACTTCATCATCTTGACCGGCGTCCAGCTCTATGACCGCGCCGCGCCCCATCCGCAGGAGCTGCTGCATTGGCAGAGTCGTCCGGCCGAGCACAACCGCAATCTCGACGTCCACCTGCTTTAACTGATCCATTTGTTCACTCAAACGCAAAAACCGCCATATAAGGCCTGTTAACAAGGCTATTTCCAATGATTGTTAACGGATTAGGTTATCGTGACGTTAAATCTTGAAAACCCGAAGCTGAATTGGCGCAGCGCGCCTGTCTCCTGGGCTGTCTCGGACGGCCTGACAGACTACGCCGCCGCCGCCGCGTTCATGGAGGCCCGCGTCCAGGACATCGCCGCCGGCGCGGCGGAGGAGCTCATTTGGTTGTTGGAACATCCCCCGCTCTACACGGCGGGAACCAGCGCCAAGCCGGAGGACCTGCGCGCACCGGAACGTTTCCCCGTGTTTAAAAGCCCGCGCGGCGGGCAATACACCTACCACGGCCCAGGCCAGCGGGTCGCGTATGTCATGCTGAATGTCAAAGACCGTTCAAATGATGTGCGCGCCTTCGTGCGTGATCTGGAGGCCTGGCTCATCAACGCCCTCGACGCCTTCAACGTCCGCGGCGAGCGGCGGACAGGCCGCGTCGGCGTTTGGGTGGACCGGACGGAGCCCGGCGGCGTCCTTCGGGAAGACAAAATCGCGGCGATCGGCGTGAAGCTGAAAAAGTGGGTGAGCTGCCACGGCGTCGCACTGAACGTCGAGCCGGAGCTTGAGCACTTTTCAGGCATTACCCCCTGCGGCGTGTCGGACCCCGGACTTGGCGTCACAAGCCTTGTGGACCTGGGTCTGCCGGTGACCATGGACGACGCCGACGCGGCTTTAAGGCATGCCTTTGAACAGGTGTTCGGGCCGACCAGAAACGCCGCCCCGCCGGTCTTGTAAACCTATTTGCCGCCTAAGCCCGGCACAGGACGTACAGCGCGCCGCAAGAGCCAATAGGGACCAAGGGACATGAACGCAAAGCCGGTCTTGATAACCGCATCAAAAAGCATCCAGTTCGCCCAAGGCGCTCCGGTGTCCCAATACAGCGCCGGAAAATAAACGATCACGAAGGCGAGCCCGCCAGCGATATTGCCGTAAAGCGGCGCGCGCCGCCATTCGGTGCCGCGGGTCAGGTCAAACACGGAAACGCACACGAATTGCGCCAGCATCCAGGCGACGACGAAGCTCACAATAAACCGCACCGGCGGCATATCGGTTTCATCTAAAGCCGGCGCGAGATAGGACAGGCCTGCCAAAAGCAATACAGCAGCGGCGACCCAGGCGGTGAGCGCCACCCATGTTGCAACGCCCTCCCCGTAGCGGCGGGAGGCCAAATTCAACACCAGGAACGACAGCAGCATCACCATTTGCCCCGCCGTCAGCCAACGGCTCGGGTTCAAAATGTCATTGTTCGGACCGAAAAAATCGAAAGCGCGGAACGGCAGATCGAGGGTGAGAAACGCCGTAATAAAAATCGGCAACAAAAAAATAGCGAACGATCCAATCCGCAAGAACGCGGACAGAACGCTTTGCAGGCGCCTTAGAAATTTTTGAGCCGGCGTCATGGGGACGCGGGCGTCTTCGCTCAACCGTTCCGTCTCAACCATAAAGAGACGGCCCCCGATCCATGCGGCTTACGCCGCAGCGCCCTTGGCGGCCTTGGCGATATCACGCTTTACTTTCAAGGCCGCTTGGGACAGGTCAGCGTCCTTGGCCTTCATAAGATAGGCGTCAAGGCCGCCGGCGTGATCGACGGAGCGCAAGGCATGAGCCGAAATGCGAAACTTGAACTGTCGGCCCAGGGAATCGGAGCCAAGCGTCACATTGCACAGGTTCGGTAAAAACCGCCGACGCGTCTTGTTGTTGGCGTGGGATACGTTGTTTCCGGCCATCGGGGCCTTGCCGGTGAATTCACAGCGACGGGACATCGTCTTTGCTCTCGTTTTTCTCGTTTTGCGCGACAGGCGTTCAGCCGCGCGTTGCTTATAGTAAAGCCGGAAAGGCCGCAAAACAAACATTCGCGCCGGTCATTAAAACCGCCGCGCGAGCCGCGTTCTATAGAAAAATAGAGGGCTCGCGTCAAGGCGAACGAAGCGATCACGTACTCTTGAAACTGCGCCACAGTTTCGCCCCATGAGAACCGCACTGTTAACGCCCGTTTCGAGCTAGGCTCCCAGACGGTAAGGTTTTATAAATATTAACGTCCGTAATGTGTCCCATGGAAGGTAAGGATCTGTGAAACGCGCCCTGCCCTTTATCGCTTTCGCCGCGGCGGCCCTTGGCCCCGCCACCGCCGACGTCGCCCCCCCCTCACATTTTGAAAGCGCGGTAACGGTCGCGGATGCGCCCCTTAACGAAGACTTGTTCTCTCCGTTTGAGGCCGGTCCCGACGCCGTGAAGCTGACGGCGGTTTATCGCGGCTATTTCGGCCCCCTCACCTTGGGCACCATCACGCTCACGGCCACATTCGATGGAGACAAATATGAGGTGACCTCGTTCCTGAAGACCGAGGGCCTTGTGGATGTCTTCGCATCCAACGACTTGCGCACGCAAACCCTTGGCCGGATCGAGAACGGCGTTCGGGCGCCGGAGATTTACCGCTCCCAACTGTTTAAGAAAGACGACCCGAACCAACTGGTCGAGCTTGTCTATAATGAGACAGGCGCAAGGCTGTGGTCCCAGCCGGCCTACAATCTTGAACGCTATCCGGTGACGGCGGACGATATAAAAGGCTCCGCAGACCCGATGAGCTCTCTGCTTCTTATCGGCATCGCCGGCGGCATGGATACGCCGCCCTGCGAAGGCGTCACCCGGGTGTTCGACGGCAAACGCCGCTACAATCTTAATTTATCCGATAACGGCGTTACGACCTTGAAAGCCAGGTCGAAGAAAGACTACGGCGGCGAGACTTATAAATGCGCGGCGCTTTACGAGCAGGTGGCGGGCTTCAAAAGCCAAAAAACGGCGGAGGACTACGCCTCGCTATGGCTCGCCGATATTCCCGAATTCAGCCTGAGAGCGCCGGTCAAGATAAGCTATCCGACCGATTTCGGCTCCGTTGTGCTGAAGGCGAAACTGCTGAAAGTAACCTCTGCAGATGAAAAAGTCCTTCTCGCCGGCAAGTGCGAACCGGATGCAGACGTCTGCCGGTCTGGCAAGCGCTAGAGCGCGTTGCAGGCGATGCGGATCACACAAAGGCGCCGCACTCAAAACAAAAATCTAGAGCATGTCGTCTGAATCCAAATAAACGAGACATGCCCCAGCTGAAGAGCTGTACGGACTTAAAATGCAAGGCGATGAAGCGGGACTATAGAAACAAAAAGGCGCTCACATTTGCGCCGTCGAGGGATCGAACCGGAAACCCTTCATCAGATCCATGACGTCGGACTTATAATTATCCGGCGTCTCTGCGCGACCCACGACCCAGGCGTAAAGATCATGGTCCGGCACGGCCATGAGGCGTTCGAACTCCTCAAGCTGCGCCTCGCTCATGTCATCCACATACGCCTCGGCGAAACCGCCGAAAATCAAGTCGGCTTCCCGAAAGCCTCGATGGGCGGCGCGGTATTTCAGTTTCTGGCGGCGCGTGTCCGTCATAAGCGCTCCTTACATGTTTGAATCATATGGACAAGTCGCGGAAAAAGGCAAATCCGGCGTGCAGTCTTCCGCCTTGCCCGGGGCGGCGCCCTCGGCCACACTCGCGCTCATGCGGCCCGAGATTCTCTTTTCCCTGTTCGCCCCCGTCACCAGCCTGCCCGGCGTCGGGCCGAAACTCGCGACGCTGGTGGAGAAGGCGGCGGGGCCCCACGTGGTCGATCTGTTGTGGGCGACGCCGGCGGGTCTGATCGACCGGCGCAAGCGGCCGACCCTGGCGGAGGCCGCGCCGGGCGAGATCGCGACCCTCGACCTCACCGTAGACGCCCATCACCCTGGCGCAAGCCGCACCAAACCCTACCGCGTCATCGCCTCGGACCCCACGGGTTTCATAACCCTCATCTTCTTCCACGCCCGGGCGGATTACCTCAAAAAAACGCTGCCCGAAGGCGCCCGGCGCATCGTCAGCGGCAAACTGGAAAGCTACGCCGGCGGCCTGCAAATGCCGCATCCGGACTATATCGCCGACCCCGACAAGCCGGAAGACATGCCGCTTTTGGAGCCGGTCTATCCCTTAACGGCGGGCCTCACCGCAAAAGTCATGCGCAAAGCCGTCGCCGCCGCCGTCGACCGCGCCCCGGAGCTGCCCGAATGGCAGGACCCGGCCTATCGCGCCCGCCAGGCCTGGCCGGACTGGAAAACCGCCCTTGCGAACGCCCACAACCCCGAAGCGCAAAGCGACCTTTCCGCTATGACGCCGGCGCGCCAGCGCCTCGCCTATGACGAGCTTCTTGCAAACCAGCTGGCCCTCGCCCTTGTCCGGGCCCGGCGCAAGGCGCGGCCGGGACGGGCCTTGTCCGGCGACGGCGCCCTCCGCGCCAAGGGCCTTAGCGCATTGCCCTTCCCGCTCACCGGCGCCCAGGACGCGGCGCTGAAAGAAATCTATGGGGACATGGCCGCCGCGTCGCGCATGGTGCGCCTGCTCCAGGGCGATGTCGGCTCCGGCAAGACGGCGGTGGCGTTCCTCGCCGCCCTCGCCGCCATTGAGGCGGGCGTCCAGGTTGCGCTGATGGTGCCCACGGAAATCCTCGCCCGCCAACATATGGAGACCCTCGCCCCCTGGTGCGCCGCGATTGGTATCTCCACGGACGTCTTCACCGGCCGGGACAAGGGCCCCGTACGGACGGAAAAACTCGATCGTCTCGCCGGCGGCGCGGTCAATCTTATTGTCGGCACCCACGCCCTGTTCCAGGACGATGTGGCCTTTTCCGACCTCGGCCTCGTGATCGTCGACGAGCAGCACCGCTTCGGCGTCCATCAACGTCTGGCGCTGGCGGAGAAAGGCGCGCGGGCGGACATGCTGGTGATGACGGCGACGCCCATTCCGCGCACATTGACGCTCACCGCCTATGGCGACATGGAGGTCTCGAAGCTCACCGAAAAGCCGCCGGGCCGGCAGCCCGTCGACACCCGCACCGTCGCCCTCGGCCGCCTCGGCGACGTCGTCGACGCCGTCGGGCGCGCCATCAGAAAGGGGGAGCAGGTCTACTGGGTCTGTCCCCTCGTTGAGGAATCCGACGTCATGGACTTAACGTCGGCGGAGGACCGCTCAGCCCATTTGAAAACCATGTTCGGCGACAAGGTCGGCCTCGCCCACGGGCGCATGTCGGCGGCGGACAAGGACGCCGTCATGGAACGGTTCAACGCCGGCGACCTGTCCGTACTGGTCGCAACAACAGTGATCGAGGTGGGGGTCAATGTCCCGAACGCCACCGTCATCGTCATCGAACACGCCGAACGGTTCGGCCTCGCCCAATTGCACCAGCTGCGGGGCCGGGTCGGCCGGGGCGAGAAAAAGTCCGTTTGCCTCCTTTTATACAAGGGCCCGCTGGGCGAGACCGCGAAGGCCCGTCTCAACGCCCTGCGCCAGAGCGAAGACGGGTTTTTCCTGGCTGAGGAGGACTTGCGCCTGCGCGGCTCCGGCGAGTTGCTGGGCGCCCAGCAATCCGGCTTTCCCATCTTCAAAACCGCCGACATCGCCGTTCACGGGGAGCTTCTGGCCGCCGCGCGGGACGATGCGGCCCTCATCGTTTCCCGCGACGCCGAGCTGAAAACCGAGCGCGGCGCCGCGTTGCGGCTGTTGCTGTACCTCTTTGAACGGGACGACGCGATCAAGCTTCTGCGCTCCGGCTGAGCCGCCGCTCCCCATACCAGTCGACATTGCGGGTCATGTACATGGTCACGGCGATGGCTGCGAAGCTTGCGACGGCTCCGGCGATCAGCGCGTGATCCTCCGCCCGCATCAGAACATAGACGAGGCCGTAGATGCCGGACAAAACCCCAAGGGAGCGCAAACCGTATTTCCGGGCACGGAACACGCTGACCGCATATCCCGACGTGAGCAGAACGGTCATCGCCGCGGCGATGAAAAAGGCGAGGTCGAACCCCACCCGCTCGGCGAACGCCAGGAGCAGAAGATAGAAAATCGTCTGGGCGAGCCCCACCAGCACGTATTGCGCCGGGTGGGCGCGGGCGCCGGAAACGGTTTCGAAGAGAAAATAGGCCAAAAACACAAAGCCCACGAACATGGCGGCGTACTTCAAGGCGCGTTCAACGCTTTTGTACGGGTTGGCTGTGTAAACGAACCGCACCGCCATGTCCCGCCGCCCGGCTTCCGTCACGTCCGACAGATTAAGCTGCGCCCCCGCCCCCGGCACGCCCCGGGCGAGATAGGGCACGCGCCATGCGGCGGAAAATCCCGCGACCTCCTTATCGCCGGCGTTGTGCGTATCGGGAAGAACGCCGCCCACGAAACTTGGGTCCTCCCAGTCGCTTACCATGGAAAACGACGTGTCTTTCGCAAATGGGCCGAGGGCGAGGCGCCGCGCCCCGGTAAGGCGCATCGTCGCCGCCACTTCGATCGGCCCCGCGGCGGTCTCAAGGCCAGGCACAACGCCTCCGGCCAGAGACATGTCCGACTGGGGCGGCGCATAGACGCCTTGCTGGCGGGGGCCGAGATAGGCGGCGGGCTCCATCGCGACATCGACGCCGTTCGCAACAACGGCGTAGGCTTCCTTAACGCCGCGGGAGTCGCTCACCCCCATGTAAAGCCGGGCGTCGCGCCACAGCGCCGTCGCCTCGGCCGGCACAGCGCCGCGCAGGGCGGCCGGGTCGAATACCGCCTCAAAGTCGATTTCGGCGTCGAAAACCGGCACGGGGTAAATCCCCCGCCGGCGATCCTCCACCGTCACATCGGCCCGCGCTGTTCCCGTTTCGGCATAGGCGATGGCGAGACCGTAAGTCTGAAGCCTGGGGCTTTCTTCATCTGCCTGCAGAACGTACGGCACAGCAAGAACAGGGCCGAGGACGACCTGCTCCCCGCCGACGCGGACGCTGACGTCACGCAACGCGCGCTCCGCCCCTTCGGTGCGCTCCCGCACCACGCCGTATACGAACAGGGCCGGGATCGCCATCAACAGCGCAAGGCCGCACACAAGGATAAGCTTCAACCCGATGGAGCGGGTGGGCAAAAGGCCGTCAAACGCGCCGGCCCTTTGCGAGGCGCCCTCGGGGCGCGCGAGGTCGTCATTGGTCATGACGCTAAGGTCTCCCTTTTTATTTTAAAGCGAGACCTGGATATGCATGTGGAATGGGCGCAATTGTGGGACGCCGAGGCGTCTGAAAAGCGGTTTCATTCAGGCGTCTTGATGGCGGCCGGCCCAGCGCTCTTCGGCTCAGCTGGCCTTTCGGAAGCCGAAAAGCCCGCGCTTACCGTTTTTTTTAGCGTCGCCGGACTCCGCCAGATCTTCCTCGACGCTGAGTTCGGGAACGGCGTCAAGCGGGTCGGCGGCGGCGGGTTCGGGCGGCGGCGTGTAGTTCGGCACCACAAGCCCCGCGGAGATCACGGCCTTGGCCGCCTCCTCCACGGACATCTCCAACGGCACGAGATCATTGCGGTCGACAAACAGCAAAAAACCGGATGTCGGGTTCGGCGTGGTCGGCACAAAGACATTCACCATGTCGCCCTCGGTTTTGTGTTGCACCTCGCCTTTTGCGGTCGCCGCAACAAAACCGATGGCCCAGGTCCCTTTGCGCGGATACTCCACCAGCGCGACCTCTTTAAAGGACGTTTCCGTTTGCGACAGAACGGTTTCAAAGATTTGCTTCAGAGCCCGGTAGAGGTTGCGCACCACCGGCATGGAATCGACGATCTGTTCGCCCAGATTGATAAGCGCCCGGCCGAACAAATTCTTCGCCATCGCCCCCAGAACCGTGAGCACGACGATCGCGACGACGACCCCCATGCCGGGTATCGAGAACAACAGGAATTGTTCGGACGCCCATTGTGCGGGAATAAGTTCCCTGACGCGGACGTCGATCCAGGCCATAGGCGTCGTGACGAACCAGTAAATCAGCGCAACGGTGATGGTTATCGGCGCAGCAACGACAATGCCGGCCAGAAAGCTGTTTCTGAGCCCCGACATTAAACTCGGCTTTGGCTGTTTGATAAGCTTTGGCCGTTGCTTGCGATCACCGAACATGTTTTACGCCGTCCGTCGTGCCTGTGAAATTATGGTTACCTACAGATTGGGGCCAATTCATGAACAAACGCCGAATGAATTTCGCCTGCGTTATCCTTTCTTTCTACATGCCGACAAACGCCCGTTCACGCAAATAACGCTTTCGTAACGCTTTCGTCTCGAAGCGATGTCGCTTATCGTTCGCTCGTTTTGAAGCGCAAAAGGCGGGAGACAGACTGGCGTGACGATAAGCTGGCGCATTTGGTCTCTAGGGCTCGGAGGGGGTTTCCTCATCTTGGCGACCCTTGCCGCGTTCCTGTTCCAGGACAACATCACCCGCTTTCTTCTCAATCCACAAACGCCTTATCAAACCTACACGCCGCCCCCCGCCCCGGACTATAATGACGGCGACGCCTGGGTTTTGCGTCCGATCCCCGACGCGCCGGTGGAAGGCGCTGAAATCTTTTACGTCCACTCCACCACCTATTACGCCTCTGACGAGTGGAACGGGCCAATCGGCGACCCTCAGGCCGTCAACACCTTGTTCAGAACCGTTTTGCCGAATGAGGCCGGGCCGTTCCTCGCCGCCGGCCGCATCTGGGCGCCCCATTACCGTCAGGCGACGCTGTTCGCCGCGTTCACCCACAAGGACGATGGCAAAGAGGCCCGACAAACAGCCTATGGGGATGTAAAACGAGCTTTTGAGGTGTTTTTGGCGCGCCGGGAGACCAACGCCCCCATCATTCTTGTCGGCTAC
>JBCDBL010000041.1:0-31531 GCA_039183635.1 Pseudomonadota bacterium | reverse complement strand
GGCCGTCAAGGGTGAAACCGCTCCGCGGCGGCTTCGCCGCCCTTGACGGCCTCATCCCCAGGAAACACGAAGAACACAGGATGAACCTGTTGAGACTCTACATCTAGCCAGAAGAAAATCATAAAAAAGCGGCGCAGCGTATTGTACGCCGCGCCGCAGGCGGGAGGACCTAGTAGCGTTAGAGCGCATTCACAAAACTTGGAACCGTTCGTCGCTTGTTCCGGTTCGCTGTGACAAAATGCGCCTCAAAACAAAGACCCTAGAGAACGTTTGCGATTCAAAGAATTGTGAACGTGCTCTAAGCGCTGAGATCGACGCCAGCATCAGCTGCTGCTTTTTGGAGAAACTTCAAAGTTTGACCGCCCACGTCGTGATACTCATGCAATGTGGTCTTGTCGCAAATCTCCTCAAACTGTTCTTGTAATGCTTCTGGAGTTCGTTCTTCGGGTTTAAGGTAAATGCCCTCTGTTTCAAGAACATAGACCCTTGAATATCCTCCTGCGCCTGCCGCTAATATGGTTCGTGATGGTGCGTCCGGGCCAGAGAGGAAAAGGACCGCCGGCGATACTGCCGATGCAGTCATTAGATCGAAAACAGCCTTAGGCATAAGGTTTTCCGTCATCCTCGTCCCGGCGGCCGGCAGAAGCGTGTTGATGCGAATGTCGTATTTTTTCCCTTCGAGGTTGAGAACGTTCATCAATCCGACGACGCCCATTTTCGCAGCGCCATAGTTCCCTTGCCCGAAATTGCCTAATACGCCAGACGAAGATGATGTCATGACGATGCGCCCAAAGGCGGCGTCCTTCATATGCGGCCAAACAGCTAAAGAACAGTAAGCTGAACCCAAGAGGTGTACGTCGGCGACGGTCTTGAACTCCTCAGGCGTCATTTTGCCGAAGCTTGCATCGCGCAAAATGCCGGCATTGTTGACGAGAACGTCGATCCGGCCCCATTTGGCGAGGGTTTTTTCCACCATATCGGCGACATGATCGGGGTTGGTCACGTTTGCGCCATGGGCGATCGCATCGCCGCCAGCGTCGATGATTTCCTTCGCGACATTTTCCGCAGGCTCCGATGAGCCGCCGGCGCCGTCGACGGCGCCGCCGAAATCATTTACGACAATGCGCGCGCCGCGCGCGGCGAATTGCAATGCGTGCTCCCGGCCCAAACCGCCGCCGGCGCCGGTTATGATCACTACACGGTCGTCAAACCGAATTGTCATAGCTTTTCTCTCCGTACTCTAATTTTGTCCGACAATTGACAAGCCGAGCCACTCGGCGATGAGCGCCGGCTTGTCTTCGTCTTCGATTTCAATAGTGATTTCAAGCGTCGAGAGCCACTGGTTCGGCTCACGCTCCTCCATCGATTTCAGGAAAAAACGCCCCCTGATACGGCTGCCGTTTTTTACTGGCGCGAGAAAGCGGACTTTATTGAAGCCGTAATTGAACCCCATTGTCACGCCGGCCATTCCGATATCGGCGACATACGCCAAACCGCCGACCATCGACAGGGTCAAAAATCCGTGTGCGATGGTTGTGCCGAACGGTGTTTTTTTTGCAAGCTCGGGGTTGACGTGGATATATTGATGATCGTTGGTGAGATCCGCGAATTGGTTGATCATGTCTTGGGTTACGGGGACCCAATCGGAAACGCCGACTTCCGTTCCGATGATATCCTTAATAGTCTCACGGGTGTATCCAGGCAAGGCGAGACCTCCTTCTTTCAGTTCAGCGGCGATGACTGGCCGTCCTTGATAATGACGAAGCGGACTGTTCCGCCATAATTACGAGTATATTTCGATGAGGCCCGCCGCGCCCATGCCGGCGCCGACGCACATCGTCACCACGCCCCATTTCGCGCCGCGGCGGCGCCCCTCGATCAGAATATGACCGGCGCACCGCGCCCCGGTCATGCCGTAAGGGTGGCCGATGGAAATCGAACCGCCATTGACGTTGTACTTTTCTGGATCAATCCCGAGCTCGTCGCGGCAGTACAGGCACTGGCTTGCGAAGGCTTCGTTTAGCTCCCACAAATCGATGTCGTCGACCGACAGGCCGTGCTGCTTCAAAAGCTTCGGTACAGCGAAGACCGGGCCGATCCCCATCTCGTCAGGTTCGCACCCGGCGACGGCGAAGCCGCGGAACGCGCCGAGCGGTTCGATATTGCGTTTCTCGGCCGCCTTAGCATCCATCAGTATGGCGACAGACGCGCCGTCCGATTGCTGTGATGCGTTACCAGCGGTGACGTATTTGCCCTCCTTAAGGGTCATGCCGCCTTTCAGGACAGGCTTCAGCTGCGCGAGCCCTTCAAGAGTCGTTTCCGGGCGGTTGCATTCGTCCTTTGCGACGGTGACAGTCACATCGCTCGTTTCACCGGTGGCTTTGTCGATTTTTTTCCAAACCGTCTCCAAAGGAACGATTTCGTCGTCGAATTTCCCTGTTTCTTGACCAGCTGCTGTGCGCTTCTGACTTTCATACGCATACTGATCCTGTGACTCGCGTGAGACGCCGTACCGTTCCGCAACGATTTCCGCCGTTTCAATCATCGACATCCAGAGGGCGGGCTTCTCGTTGAACAGCTCCGGCTCGGCGGCAAGATGCGTGTTCATTTTGCCCGACATCTGAACGAGTGAAATCGATTCGACGCCGCCGGCCGCAATCGCCTGGACGCCCTCCGTGGCGATGCGCCCGGCGGCGAAAGCGATGGATTGCAGGCCAGAGGAGCAATACCGGTTGATGGTGACGCCCGACACGGATGTGGGACAGCCAGCCTTGATGGCGGCGTTTCTGCCTATGTTCTGGCCCGTGGCTCCTTCCGGCATGCCGACGCCGAGTGCGACGTCGTCGATTTCGCCCGGCTCCAGCCCGGAGCGATTGAGAGCGTGCTTTAGCGCATGGCCGGCGAGGGTTATGCCGTGAGTGTTGTTGAAACTGCCGCGTACGGATTTTGCAAGTGCTGTACGGGCGGTGGAGACGATGACGGCTTCAGGCATTAATGCGTTCCTTCACATTGAAGCACTCCCCACGGCGTGGCGCGCGAGAGGCTTGAGCTGAGGTTGCGGCGTTGACGCGGGCGCTAATTCAAAACCGCCGACTGCGGCACCAGGGACCAAACCTTCTCACAGCCTGCAAGGTGCGGGAAAAGCTTGGGGCACGGGGACGCTGGCGAACGGATCTCGTCATTTTGAGTGGAGGCGTTTAGACTTGCGCCGCTATGTGCGTGTGCGGCGCTCGCGAATGTGAACAAGCCGCCCGCCGCAGAGACGGCGGCGACGAATTTTCTTCTCGTCATCAGGTTGATCATGGCGCTTCTCCAAATTGTCTGCTCAATGATTTTATCACGTAATCGTCGATCGAAGACGACACCTGGGCTCTTTTGATCGCACTACCTTGGGGCGAATCGCTGTCCGCCGTCGACGCGGATGGTTGAGCCGTTCATCATTGGGCACTCGAATATGGCGATCGCCATGGTCGCGAACTCTTCCGGCTTACCCATCCGTCTGGGGAAGGCGGCGTCTTTGACGAGGCGATCTTTAAAATCCTCCGGCACTCCTTGTGTCATGCCGGTGTCGAACAGGCTGGGCGCAATCGCCATCACGCGGATGCCGAGCGAGCCGAGATCCCGCGCCATGGTGAGGCTCATGCCGGCGACTCCGGCTTTGGCGGCTGTGTATGCGACCTGCCCGATCTGACCTTCGAAGGCGGCGATCGAGGAGGTGTTAATCATAACGCCGCGTTCGCCGTTTTCGTTCGGACTGTTTTTTGTCATGTGCCTAGCGACATGCCGGTTAACGTTGAAGCTGGCGACAATGTTGAATTCGACGACGCCTTTGAATGTATCCAAAGGGTGCATTTCACCCTCTTTGCTGAGCGTCTTGGTGGCGACGCCGCCGCCGACGGTGTTGATGCAGAATTGGACGCCGCCAAGCGCCTGGACAGCGTTGTCGATAACCTCGCCCATGCCGTCGTAATCGACAATATCACAGGGAAAGAAGACGCCGCCCAGCCGTTCGGCGACGGCGGCGCCGTCGGATTTTTCCTGGTCGAGGATGGCGACTTTGCCGCCTTTTTCTACAAACCTCTCCGCTGAGGCGCGGCACATTCCTGACGCCCCGCCCACCATAATCGCCTTTGCGCCCTGAATTTGCATTTTATGGTCCCAGTCCATCACATATTTCAATTCGAGTATAAAAGAACTGCTTTTCTTAGCCGTGGCGAAACAGGACAGATTTTCCAGTATTTCGTGACAAATTGGTGTAGGTCGTAAAGCCCATGGCCTGGCGTCGGCGGCGAGAGCGGGGTGTGCGTCACGCGGATCAGACAAAGGTCGTCTTACGCACTCAAAACGAAAATTCTGGAGCCGTTTTCCGACAAACGACAAAGGCGAACAGAGCCGGACGATCTGGGCGAAAAAGAATCGACGCCTGCATCATCGGAACGATCAAGCTGCAACCTGTCTATCACATGGCCGTAATGAGTTGCGGGCAGGCATTGGATTTGCATATCGATCCAATACTTCTAAAGGCTCCAAACGGCGCTCAGGTGCGTTTGTAATGCGCTCTTTGTTCCCAGTTTTGCTGGACAGGAATCTGAAAAAATGATTGAATAATAACGCTAATTAAGAACCGCAAAGGAGTCGTTTATTGTCAGTTTTGGATGCCGTTTTGGCGTTCATTAGGGAGGAATAACGATCGTGGAAATCGCGACTAATTCTCAAATTTTACTGGGCGAGCAAGCGTCTTCCAATGACTGCGATATCGGCCCTTATTACATTCGTGGATGTCTTCAAGGCGCCGTAAGCAAGGGCCATGACCCCGAAAGCCTGCTTAGGGCCGCGCAGATTGATACGTCTGTTTATCATGACCCAAGCGCCCGCATTAACGGGGAAGAACTTCAGCGACTGTTTTTAACCATTCGCAATGCTCTAAACGATGAATATTTAGGCTTTCTCGATGTTCAGGGTAAGTTAGAGATGAGTTACCTGGTTTGTCGCACGACAGTGCGGAGTGAAACGTTCGGGCAAGCCATGGTTAAAATGGCGCGGCTTGTGAACGCGGTGCGCAGTGACATAGAGATGGGCCTCGATACCGATTGCGCCAACGATCAGGCGGCTATTTTCTTTAAAAATTCAGGGGTGAAAAAATCGTTCGAACCACACTTCCTAAGCTGGTTTAGTCTCTATTGGGCTTATAAATTTCAGTGTTGGTTAATTGGGAGGCGGATCAAGCTGACGAAGGTTCTGTTCTCGTCAAGCAAGCCGAAGGATGCGATTGATTATTCCCGATTTGTGGACTGTCCAATCGAATACAATCAGAAGTGCGCAGGCCTGTATTTCAGCCGTCAATATTTAAAAGCGCCAATAACACGTAGTGAAATCGAATTAAAAGATCGCGATTTCGCTTTTGGAAGCACGAACTGGTTTGAAATTTCTGGAAAAGACCAGACGTTTTCCACTCAAGTTGAGCAAATGCTTCTCGATCTCTACCGGGAAGGTGTTCGCACGCCTAACTTGGATGTGCTAGGCGATATTCTTCGCTGTAGCGCTCGCACCCTTTCGAGGAAACTGAAGAAGGAGGGGGTGACGTTTCAAGAGTTGAAAGTGAAAGTCCGCCGCGAAATGGCGCAGAAGCTCTTGTTATCGACTGAAATGTCCGTTGCGGAAATTGCTGAAAGAGTTGGATTTTCAGAACCTGCTGATTTCACTCGCGCCTACGTGTCGTGGACAGGCCGCACGCCATCAGGTTACCGCGCCCAAAGACATAATTAGCGAGGTGACCCGTCCAGATTTGCTGGAATAGTTGTCCCGCTTTGCCATGGAGCAAAGCGATGATTTCTCTCAGTATTTCGCCTATCCGGTACAAAAATAGGGATTGAAATCCCAACGGAAACGGAAAATGGCGGTTTATAGCTTCCAGACAGGAAGGGGAGAAACAGAATGAACACCAAATCGTTTTTCAACTATCATCGGGCCGTTCGCGTAGGGGGCTGCTCTTTTGCATCCACGCTCGCGATTATCGCTGCAACGGCGACGAATGTTGCGGCGCAAGATGCGGTCCCGCAGATTGATGAACGCGACCAAATCGTAGTCACAGCCTTGAAACGAGAGACGAATTTGCTTGAAACGCCTCTCTCGATTTCGGCGTTTAGCGGCGACCAGCTGGAGAATAGTGGCGCCGACGGGCTTGAAGAATTCTTGCAGTTCGCGCCGGGCGTGCAATTCGACAATTCCGCGAACGGAGCCCAGCGTATTTTTATTCGCGGCCTCACCTCCCAAATCGGTAATACGCCAGTCGGGTTTTATCTTGATGAAGTGCCGTTCACCGCATTGACTGTGACATCGACGCCAGACGTTCGCTCTTTTGATCTTGAACGTGTTGAGGTGCTGCGAGGGCCCCAGGGCACTCTTTACGGCGCCAGTTCTCTTGGCGGCACGGTGCGTATTTTGACCAATGATCCTGTTCATAACGAAGTTCAGGCGAAGGGTGACTTTACCTATTCAAGTACTGATGAAGGCGGCGGCAATCACGGGCTGAAGGCTGCTGTCAATATCCCTCTTATTGAGGATAAGCTGTCTTTACGAGTCGTCGGAACGCAGGAGGAATATAGCGGGTGGATTGACCAGCAAGATTTCTTAAACTTCGGGCCGCCTGCTGAAGAAGTGAATGATTACAATGTTTGGACGGCGCGCGCCAAGTTGAAGTATACAGTAAGCGACAATGTGGAGGTCATACTTGGTTATTGGCATGACGAATCGGACTCAGGCGCCGGCAACTTAACAGACGATGATGGGCAAAGTAACTCGTTGGTCAACCCAACCACAGGCGCTGAAATAAGTAGTGATTTGTACAGTGGTGAGATTAGCATCGATTTTGACTCAGTCTCTTTGACAAGCTCGACCTCGTACATCGATCGTGAGAGGTTTAATCCGTTTAATGATTTCTCAGGATTCTTTAGCAGCACTGATGTTTCGATATTTAACCAGGAGCTGCGGTTAACATCTAACGCGGATGGTCGTTTTTTCTGGACTGTCGGCGGAATTTATACAAGCAATGAAACAGAGGCGACAACTTTCTTTGTTTTGCCTCCGCTCTTGGTTCTGGATACGACTCAAAACATCGAGGGCAAATCTTTCGCCATATACGGCGAAGGTACGTATTCCATTACGGACTCCCTTGATGCGACTGTCGGGCTTCGCTACTTCGAAGACGAAGTGACGCGGAACGATACGAGTTTAGGAGTTCTTCAGCCTGAGATTGTAAACGAGTTTGACGATTTGAGTCCGCGGTTCAACCTCGCCTGGACGCCGACTGAAGATGTTTTATTGTTTGCAACAGCTTCGAAAGGCTTCCGCAGCGGGCTGACGCAGGCGACTGTCTCCATTGTAGCGGCTCAGGCGCTAAATGTTGATATTCCTCTCGCGATTGACCCTGAGGAGGCCTGGAACTACGAAATTGGATCGAAGCTCTCATTGTTCGACGACCGGCTTACGCTCGATGGGGTCATCTACTATATCGACTATTCGAACTTGCAGACGCAATTCCTGTTCGATTCATTCGTGTTTGGCACATTAAACGCTGGTGACGTCGATGCGTACGGATTTGAGTTTGCTACTAGCCTAGAAATCGTCGAAAATCTGACGTTCAATTTCTCAGGTAATATCAACGACACGACATATCGTGATACAGTTACAGATGCTTCGGGATTCGTTACGATCTTTCCTGAAGGCCAGCAGGTCGTGCTTACGCCAGAAGTGACGCTTTCTGGCTCTCTTAACTACATCCACAATATCAGTGACGATTGGCGTGCGATCGGGCGCGCTAGCGTAGAATATAATGGGGCGCGCGACGCAATCGATGCGACTTTCTCGGTTATCTCTGGGGATCCGAATACGCGTGTCAATCTACGCCTTGGTGTGGAGAATGATAAATACGGCATTTATGCTTTTGCCGAAAATTTGAATAATGACGACAATGCAATTGTTCCGCTGACGACCGCAGCCGCTGCTGGTCTGGGCTACGCATCGCGTTACCGTCCACGAACGATTGGCGTCAATCTAAAAGTTAATTACTGATCTGCGCTCCCCAATATTTGGGATGCGTTAATAAGAACCCCGTGTAGCTCGAAAGGGCCGCGGGGTTCATTCGCCACAGACTCTATCCTTGTCAGGATTAAAAAACGGATTGATAATTGATGAACTTGCCTGCGGGGCGCATGCGCAGTAACAACGCCATATCATCGGTTTTTATGGCCTGTATCACGTTCGCGGGCATTTCATGTGCGCCTGTATCTACAATACCATCTGGTAAATCTCTTTCGTTGGAACCCGTTGAAAAACCTGAAAAGCTTGGGTTTTCGCAAGAAGGCATACATGCTCTTGAACAAGGAATTGAACGCTATGTTACGAGCGGCCGTGCTGCGGGGCTAGTAACCTTATTGGCGCGCCATGGTGAGGCGGCGTCTTTTAAATCCTATGGTTACCGTGATCTTTCAGCCAAGGAACCAATGACGAAAGACACGATCTTTCAGCTTCATTCCATGACAAAACCTGTCGTTGGCGCGGCGATGATGATGCTTTACGAAGAGGGCGCGTGGAAGCTCGACGATCCAATTACCAAATTCATTCCCGAGTTCGAAAATTTAAAGGTGTTGACCGGCGTCGACGCCGACGGCGAAATGATCGTCGAAGACGTCAAACGTCCGCCGAACATGCGTGAGCTGATGAACCACACAGCGGGTTTCGGCTACGGTCTCATCGACACCAATCCTGTGGACAAAGCGATTCAGGACCGCGTCTTAAGAGAGGTGACCAGCAGTCAGGAACTGGTCGAACGTATTGAAGATATTCCTTTGTTGTATCAGCCAGGGGAAGGTTGGGCCTACAGCCTTGTTTTCGAGCTTCAGGGCCATGTCATTGAAAAAATCTCTGGGCAAAGCCTTGGTGCGTTTTTGAAAGAACGGATGTTCGATCCGCTCGGCATGATGGATACGGGGTTTCAAATCCCTGAGGAAGATATTGGTCGGCAATCTAAAATGTATCGTTGGGATGCGGAAAACGGCCGGCTTGTCCATATCGGTCCGGACTCGCCATGGTTTCCTTTTGTTCCGGATCCAACGCGAACGCCGTCGTTTGAAAGCGGCGGCGGGGGGCTGGTCTCGACTGCTTCGGACTTCGCCAGATTCGCTCAGATGGTCGTTAATCGCGGCGAGCTTGACGGCGTACGTATCTTAAAGCCGGAAACAGTGGATCTGATGCTTTCCGACAGCATGCCGGAGGGCGTTTATATGAGCCCGCCGGGCAGTGGCGGGGCCTGGGAAGGTATGAGTTTCGGTCTTGGCTGGGGGCTTGTCGCCGAGCCTGAAACGGTTGGCGCGCTGGTCGGGGAAGGCAGCGCTTTATGGGGCGGCGCGGCGAGCACCTGGTTTTGGGTCGACCCGAAAAATGATCTCATTTTCATAGGTTTGGTGCATTGTTTCTGGGCGGGATGCGATATTGCAGGCGGCGCGTATGGAAAAGAACAAAGGTTTTTTCATCGCTCCGCAAACCTTGTGAACGATGCGTTGGCCGCGGCGGACGAATAAAGAAAGATGATATGAAGCCCACATAATGTCGCGGAAACGACCGCTGTTTTGTGCGATATAGAGAGAATTTTAGATCGCCCGGCTCTTACACGCAGTATGCGATCTGGATCTGCGGTTTCACCTTAATTCATTCACCCTTGGTTGGAGAGGTTATCGATGGAGACAGATAAGACGTACAGAACCGGATTGGGGAGAATCAAGGGGATCGTGAGAGAGGATGCGATCTCTTTTCTGGGCATTCCTTATGCAAAACCGCCGGTGGGCGAGCTGAGGTGGAAGCCGCCTGCAGCGCCTGACCGCTGGTCCGGCGTTTACGATGCGACGGAGTATCCGAACCGCGCCTTTCAGCCGCCTTTGCCGGAACGGCTCGACGTCGGCGAAATTCCCGGTGAGATGAGCGAGGATTGTCTCTACCTCAATATTCACAGGCCGGTGAAAAGGAAAAGAAAGCGTCCCGTTCTCGTCTGGATTCACGGCGGCGGATTCGTTCAGGGCTCCGCCAACGATTTTGATCCGATCAAATTTGCACTCGATTATGATGTCTTGGTCGTCGCCATGAACTATCGCCTTGGCATGCTTGGATTTTTGGATTTGAGCCGGTTCGGTCCTGAATATGACGGAAGCGCGGCGATCGGTTTTCAGGATCAAATCCTCGCGTTGAAGTGGATCAAAGACAACATCTCCGACTACGGCGGCGACGACGACAATATCACGATCTGCGGCGGCAGCGCCGGGGGCGGCTCGGTGCTGGCGATGATCGCTGCGCCGAAGGCCAAGGGTCTTTTCGACAAAGCGATCGCCATCAGTCCAAGTGAGATTCCACTGGAATCGCCCGACGTCATTACGCCTTACGCCGCTGCGTTGAAGATGGAGGAAGAGGCGTTTTTCGAGTATTTGAAATCGCTGTCCGGCGAAGAAGTGTTCAAGCTGCAAAATGACGGGGGCGTTGGCGGATTGGCCGCCATCGATGGGACCATCCTTCCGAAAACGGCGGCCGAGGCCATCAAAGCGGGGATCAATCCGGTGCCGCTGATCGCGGGCTGTACGATTAATGAAGGGCCTATGCTGACGGAGTTACTGGGCGACGACCCGAACGTTCTTAAATTCTTCGAGACCGCGCTGGCGTCGCAGGCTGGCGTTGGCGCGCCTGAGCAGTATTTGGCGTTCCTTGACACGGTCGTACCTGAAAATGCAACGCCTGCGGAGCGGGTCGACCGTGTTTGGTTTGACGTGTTCCGGAGCGCGGCTTTACGTCCTGCGCAGGCACTATCAGAGGTTGGCGTCGACGCTTGGATTTATAGTTGGGAGGCGCCGACAGATCATCCGTTCGGGCCCACCCACGGCAGCGATGTGCGTTTCGTGTTCAACGGGTTCGATGAAAGCGACGACGGCGAAATGCAGGCGTTTTACAAGAACACCGCCGCTAATCGCGAAATCGCCGCCATGTGGTCGCAAACGATGGTGAACTTTATACGCAATGGCGATCCCAACTGGTCGGGCATACCAAATTGGCCGACCTATAACGCACAGACGCGGGCGAGCCTGGTTGTAAGAGAGGCGCCGAGCATTATTGAGGATTATGACGCCGAAGACGCCCTCGCAGCCTATCGCCTGATATGAGGAAGTCCGCCGGCGATCAAATCGCCGGCGGCCGCAGGCGGGGAGCGTTGCGTTTTTTAAATGCGTCGCGCATTGTCGGCTGCGTGTTTTTATTGATGACCTGACATGAGCATTGACAAACTTTTAATCGCAAATCGCGGCGAAATCTCCATACGCATCGCCGCCGCCGCGGCCGATTTGGGGGTGAAATCCCTTGCCGTTTACTCCGAAGACGATGCGAGTGCGCTGCACCGCTACAAATCCGACGACAGCGCGCCGCTGAAAGGCATCGGCCCCGCCGCCTATCTCGACGGCGCCCAACTGGTTCGGCTGGCCGAGGAGAATGGGTGCGACGCCGTACATCCGGGGTACGGTTTTCTGTCGGAAAATGCGGATTTCGTTCGGCAATGTGCGGCGGCGGGACTGACATTTGTCGGACCGACCGCCGAGGTGCTGGACCTTTTCGCCAATAAGGCGAAGGCCCGCGCCGCAGCGCAAAAGATTGGCGCGCCTGTCAATCCGGGCTCTGACGGACAGGTCGATCTTGAGGGCGCGAAGGCGTTTTTTGCCTCGTTAAGCGACGGCGCGGCCATGGTCATCAAGGCGGTCGCAGGCGGCGGCGGGCGCGGCATGCGCATCGTGTCGGACGCCGAAGACATCGCCGAAGCTTTCGCTGCTTGCCAATCAGAAGGCTTGCAGGCGTTCGGCGACGACCGCGTGCTTGTTGAAAAATTCATGCGCCGGGCGCGCCATGTTGAAATTCAGGTGGTCGCCGACAAGGCGGGCGGCGTCATACATCTCGGCGAGCGGGAATGCTCTTTACAACGGCGCAACCAGAAAATTATTGAGATCGCACCGTGTCCTGATCTATCTCCGCGCCTTAGAGCGAAAATCGCGGACTGCGCCGTGCGTCTTGCGGAAAGCGCAGGATACGAAAATATCGGCACCTTCGAATTTCTCGTCGACGGCGAGGAGATGCGCGCGCGGCCGGACGAGGCCGGATTTGCGTTTCTTGAGGTTAATCCTCGATTGCAGGTTGAGCATACCGTCACCGAAGAGCTTATGAGCGTCGATCTCGTGCAAACGCAATTGCGGATTGCGGCGGGCGAAACGTTGGGCGATCTTGGCCTGCGGCAAGAAAACTATGTCTCCTGCGAAGGGTTTGCGCTGCAGGCGCGCGTCAATATGGAGGTCATGGACCCCGACGGGCGGACACGGCCTACGGCCGGCGCGGCGCTCAGCGCCTATGAGACGTCGTCAGGCCCTTATGTGCGCGTCGACGGATACGGGTACGCTGGCTACGAAACCAACCCGCGTTATGACAGTTTGCTCGCTAAGGTGATCGTCCGTTCGCCTCAGAACGATTTTGCGAGCCTTCTGGCGAAGGCTCGCCGCGCGCTCAGCGAATGCCGGATTGAGGGTGTTGAAACCAACATACCGTTCCTGCAAGCCTTGATGAAGCGCGAGGAGGTGGCTGGCCAGCGCTTCTACACGCGGTTTGTAGACGATCACATCGAAGCGCTTGCGGCGTCTGCAAGCGAAAGTGCGGCGCGGCTGTATCCCGAAAGCGGCGTTCAAGGGGGGCGTAAAGAAGACCGCCGTACGACTTTATCGGAGGCGGACGTTCCGCCTGGCGCCGTCGTCGTCGCCGCGCCTATGCAAGGCATGATCTCTGAACTGAACACCGCGCCCGGCGCTTCGGTGTCCAAGGGCCAGACCCTCGCCGTGATGGAGGCGATGAAAATGGTTCACCATATCAATGCGCCAGTGAGCGGTGTTGTTCGGCATTGCGTCGCGGCCGTTGGCGAGGTGGTTTACGACAGTGACGGATTGTTTGTTCTTGAGCCAGCCGCTATCGACGGCGATGAGCGCGCCTCTACCGATGCCGAAATCGACCTCGATCATATTCGTCCGGATCTTGAGCAAATTCTTGAACGCCGGCGCTTGGGGCGAGATGAGGCGCGTCCTGAGGCTGTCGCCAAGCGGCGAAAAACACATCAGCGTACGGCGCGGGAAAATGTTGCCGATCTGTGCGACGAAGACAGCTTTGTGGAATATGGCGGGCTTGCGATGGCGGCGCAGCGTCTTCGCCGCAGCACGGACGATTTGATCCGCAATACCCCTGGCGACGGCATGGTCGCCGGCGTCGGCAGTATTAACGGGGCGCGTTTTGGCGAGAAAGAAAGCCAATGCGTCGTCGTCTCCTACGACTACACGGTTTTGGCTGGCACCCAGGGGCATCAAAATCATCGCAAAAAAGACCGCATGTTCGAACTGGCTGAGAGGCGGCGGCTTCCCGTTGTTCTGCTCGCCGAAGGCGGCGGCGGGCGCCCCGGCGACACGGACGTCCTGGTTGTCGCCGGCCTTGAACTCACCTCTTTTTCCTTGATGGCGAAGCTCAGCGGTCTTGTCCCGCTTGTGGGAGTCGTCTCCGGCCGCTGTTTCGCCGGCAATGCGGCTTTGCTCGGCTGTTGTGATGTTATCATTGCAACTGAAAACGCCTCGATCGGCATGGGCGGGCCGGCGATGATTGAAGGCGGCGGTCTCGGCGTCTGCAAGCCCGAAGAGGTCGGCCCGATGTCCGTTCAGGTTCCGAACGGCGTCGTCGATATCGCCGTAAACGATGAAGCGGAAGCTGTCGCCGTTGCGAAAAAGTACTTATCCTATTTTCAAGGCGCGACCGCTGACTGGACGGCGGCCGATCAGCGCCTGCTGCGCAGAAGCATTCCTGAAGACCGCGTGCGGATTTACGACATAAGAAAAGTCATCGAGACTTTGGTTGATACGGACAGCTTTTTGGAGCTTAGAAAAGCCTACGGACAAGGGATCATCACCGGCCTCGCTCGCATAGAAGGCCGCCCGATCGGTCTTATGGCCAATAACCCCATGCATCTGGGCGGCGCCATAGACGGACCGGCTGCGGACAAAGCGTCGCGGTTCATGCAGTTGTGCGACGCCCATGACATTCCGATGGTGTCGCTTTGCGACACACCCGGTTTCATGGTCGGGCCTGAAAGCGAAAAAACCGCCGTTGTGCGCCGTTTCGCCCGCCTGTTCGTCACCGCCGCGAGCATGACGACGCCGTTTTTCACCATCGTTTTGCGCAAGGCTTACGGTCTTGGCGCAATGTCCATGCTGGCCGGCAACGCAAGAGCGCCAGACTTTACGGTGAGCTGGCCGAGCGGCGAGTTCGGGGGCATGGGGCTTGAAGGGGCGATCAAACTCGGCTTCCGTAAAGAGATCGAGGCGATCGCTGATCCGGAAGAACGCGAGGCCTTTTACCGCCAAAAGGTCGCTGAAGCCTATGAATTCGGCAAGGCGGCGAATGCTGCGGCGCACTTTGAAATCGACGATGTGATTGACCCTATAGAAAGCCGCCGATGGATTATCGCCGGACTTAAATCCGCGCCTACAACGTATCCGCGAACCAGCAAAAAACGAAATCACATAGACACATGGTAGATGAGAGTTCCTTCATCTCGCAGGCCGTGTCTTAATTTACTATCTATAATGTCATGTTTCGCCACGGATCACAGCGGCGCGACTTTGTACGATTTGAAGCCGTACCAGGTGGGCGCTGCCGCACAACGCAGCTCAGCGTCTCCGCTTTAAATTCCCCGTAACGGAAAGGGGCGTAGCTCGTGAAATTTGAATTCTCAGAAGACCAAGAACTGTTGCGAGATCAGGCGCGCAAGTTTCTTCAGGACAAATGCGCCGGCGCCGTCGTTCGCGGGGTTCTCGAATCCGATCAGACGCACGACGACGGCCTATGGCGCGAGATTGCGGAAATGGGCTGGACCGGCGTCGTCATACCGGAGGAGCATGGCGGGCTCGGCCTTGGGTATCTTGAGTTATGCGTCATCGCCGAAGAATTGGGCCGGGCGTTGGCGCCTGTTCCGTTTTCCTCCAGCATCTATTTCGCAGCGGAAGCCTTAATGCAGGATGGCTCTTCCGCGCAAAAGGCCGCCTGGCTGCCGAAGCTTGCAAGCGGAGAGGTTGTCGGCGCTCTAGCGCTCGCCGAAGGGCCGGGCGCGACGCCTTTTTCAAAAACCAAAACAAAGGCGCAATCCTCCGGAAACGGTCAATTTCGCATCAGCGGCGTGAAGGGGCCTGTGCTTGACGGCATGGCCGCCGACATCGCCATCGTCCCCGCGCTTGGCGAGGATGGCTTCGGCCTTTATCTCGTTGCGCTCGATCAAAACGGCGTCGAACGCGCCGTCGAGCCGAGTCTTGATGAAAGTCGTCCGCAGGCGCGCATTGCGTTCGACAACGCCGTCGCTGAGAAGATTGGCGACAGCGGCGAGGCGAGCCTGCGCTATCTGTTGAATAAAGCCGCGGTGTTGTTTGCTTTCGAACAATTGGGCGGCGCGGACGCTTGCCTTCAAATGGGCGTCGCTTACGCGAAGGAGCGCTTCGCCTTCGGCCGTCCGATCGGCTCCTTCCAGGCGATCAAGCACAGGCTCGCTGACATGTATGCGGAATTGGAGCTTGCGCGTTCGAATTGTTTTTACGCCGCCTGGGCGCTGTCCACGGACGATGTGTCGTTGGCCGAGGCGGCGGCGGTCGCACGGATCAGCATTTCGGCTGCGTATTTCACTTGTGCGAAGGAGAACATACAGGTGCATGGCGGGATCGGGTTCACCTGGGACCTGGACGCTCACCTTTATTACCGGCGCGAGAAGCTTTTAAGCTCTGTAATCGGCGGTCAGCGGCGCTGGCGCGAATACTTGGTGCAGGCTCTGGAAAACAAAGAGATGACGGCGGCGGATGAAAACGCCCGCGTCGCGTAAAATTTCACAACGCATAGGCGAAACCGATATGAATTTTGACGATACGCCCGAAGAAGAGAAATTTCGCGCTTCTGCGCGCGCCTGGCTTGCAGAAAACAAGTTTGATTACGGATCTGTCGTGCAAGACGGCAAGCTGTTTGCAGCTGTCAGAAAGTGGCAGAAAATCAAGCAGGAAGCTGGCTGGGGGTGCTTGCATTGGCCTAAAAAATACGGCGGACAGGACGCATCGCCGATACAGAATCTGATTTTCGGGCAAGAAGAAGATGCGGCCGGCATGGCGCCTCTGTCCGTTTCGAATGCTATCACGATCGGGATGGCTGCGGCGACGGTCATGCATTGCGGTACGGACGCGCAAAAAGAGCGTCATTTGCCGAAGATCGCCCGGGGCGAGGAAATCTGGTGCCAATTGTTCAGCGAGCCTGTGGCGGGATCGGATCTGGCGGGGATTAAAACCCGTGCGGAAAAAGACGGCGATGGTTGGGTGGTCAACGGCCAGAAGGTGTGGACTAGTTTTGCGCAATACTCCGACTGGGCTATATTGGTGACACGCAGCGACTCGACCGCCTTGAAGCATAAAGGCCTTACCTATTTCCTTTTGGATATGAAGTCGCCTGGCGTCGAAGTGCGGCCGATCAAACAGGCCTCCGGCGGAAGCGACTTTAATGAAGTCTTTTTGGACAATGTGCGCATTCCTGACGCCAATCGCGTCGGAGAGGTTGGGGACGGCTGGCGCGTCGCCCTCACCACGCTGATGAACGAGCGCGCGGCGATCTCGAGCGCATTTCCGACCAATTTTGAGGATGCCTGGGCGCTGTCGAAGCAGACGCCGCTCGGGGACGGCGCGGCGATCGAGGATAGCGCGGTGAGAAGCATGCTCGCCGACTGGTATGTTTGGTATCAGGGCCTGAAAAATTTCAGCCTGCGTCTGCAGTCGGACCTGTCGCAGGGCAAAACCCCGGGGCCTGAGGCGTCGGCCGGCAAACTGTTGATGGGCGCGCGGCGCCAAAGTTATATTTCCGAGGCTTTGGACCTTATGGACGTTGGTGGCCCGGCTCTGTCGAGCGCGAACGGCGCCGGCTGGCATTTCGCCTTTTTCCGGGTCATCGGCAATCGTATCGAAGGGGGAAGCGACGAGGTGTTGCGAAACATCATCGGTGAGCGCGTTCTCGGTCTTCCTACGGAGCCGCGGGTTGACAAGAACACGCCATTTAACGAAATCCCGACGTCGCTTTAACCCTGTTTTGGTGAAAAGCGCTCCCCAAAGGGCGGGCTTCGTTTCGGCTATAAAGCGGACGTTCGCCGTTGCGAACGCCGCACAAGGCCGTACGCTTCGGCGTATGAAAGAGGGCTCTGCGGGAAGGCGGGAAATACCAGGACGATTGTCCCCTTTTGCTACTGACGGCGCATCGGCCCCCTATTACTTTTCTAGCGTCGGCGTCGCAGTGCGCCGGTTTACGATTATGTTTCAGATACTGGATCGCCTGCCTATTGAAGGCGCGGGCCGGGGATATTTCCGAACCGCTATTTGAGGACTATAATGTCAAGTCACGCCTATATCTATGACGCCGTCAGAACGCCGCGCAGCAAAGGAAAGGCGACGGGCGCGCTGCACGAAGTCAAGCCGATCGCGCTGATTTCCGGGTTGTTGCGAGAGCTGCAGTCACGACATGACCTCGACACCTCGCGCGTCGACGACGTCATCCTCGGTTGCGTTGCGCCGATTAAAGATCAGGGAACGAACATCGCCAAATGCGCCACCCAATACGCCGGTTGGGACGAGCGCGTCGCGGGGGTTCAGTTGAACCGCTTCTGCGCCTCGGGCCTTGAGGCTGTGAACACAGCGTCGCAAAAAGTTGTGTCGGGCTGGGAGCAGCTGTTCGTCGCCGGCGGCGTTGAAAGCATGTCGAGGATACCTATGGGATCTGACGGCGGGGTTGTGGTGTTCGATCCGGAGTATCTCATTGGCCAGCGTGCAACGCCACAAGGCATCGGCGCCGATCTTATCGTGACCATAGAGGGGTGGACGCGCGAGGATGTCGACGCGTACGCTGTTGAGTCTCAGCGGCGTGCAGCCCATGCGCGCGACAACGGCTATTTCGACAAGTCGGTCGTGCCCGTGAAAGACCATAACGGCGTGACGATCCTTGAAAAGGACGATTTCATCCGGCCTGATACGACAGTCGAAGGCCTGTCCAAGTTAAGAGCATCGTTTGCATACGGTACGCAAAACGGCATGGACGCAACGGCCTTATCCAAATACCCCCAGATAGAAAAGATCAACCACGTTCATCACGCGGGCAACTCCTCCGGCATAGTCGATGGGGCGAGCGCCGTTCTGATTGGCTCTGAACAGGTCGGCCATGATTTGGGACTGACGCCGCGCGGACGCGTCGTCGCCGGCGTCATACTCGGTACAGAGCCGACGATCATGCTGACGGGGCCTGGACCTGCTGCGGAGAAATGCTTGGCGGTTGCGGGATTGAAGAAAGAAGACATTGATCTGTGGGAGATCAATGAAGCGTTCGCTTCTGTCGCCATGCGCTACATGAAGGACCTCGATATCGATCATGAGGTCACCAACGTGAACGGCGGCGCCATCGCTATGGGCCATCCGCTCGGCGCTACGGGCGCTATTTTAGTCAGCACAATGCTGGACGAGCTTGAGCGCCGTGATCTAAAGCGCGCCATGCTGTCGATGTGCGTCGGTGGCGGCATGGGCGTCGCCACGATCATCGAACGTGTTTGATGCAATGTGTGCGTTGCAAACCATACGCGATGTTTAACGATTAAGCTGGATTAAAAGCTATGAGCGGTTTTGCATATGAAAAAGACGGTGACGGCGTCGCCACAGTCTTGATTGACATGCCGGGGTCCGTGAACGTCATGAACGCTGATTTCATGGAGGGCATGGAGGGAACGATTAAGAGCCTGACCGAGGACCCTGACGTCGTCGGCGTGGTTTTGGCCTCTGGCAAGAAGACGTTTTTCGCCGGTGGCGACGTCAAGGGCATGGCCGCCATGCCGGGCGAAGGCTATAATAAGATGCTGACCCAAGGCGTTATGCGCGGCTGCGACTTGTTCCGCGCTTTGGAAAAATTGAAAGTTCCTGTCGTCGCGGCCATCAACGGGGCGGCGCTGGGGGGCGGTTACGAACTGACGCTTGTGTGCAACCATCGCATCGCGTGGGATGACAGATCGGTCAAGATTGGCCTTCCCGAAGCGACCCTCGGTCTTTTGCCCGGCGGCGGCGGTATTGTTCGTCTGACGAAAAAGTTCGGCCTGGAAAAAGCCTTGCCGTTTCTTTTAAAGGGAAAAGTAGTTCCTGCGGCGAAAGCCCTTGAAGTCGGGCTGATCGACGAAACGGTTCCATCCGTTGACGATCTTTTGCCGCGCGCAAAGGCTTGGATTTTAGAGCATAAAGATGATCCAAACGCCGCTGTTCAACCATGGGACCTGCCGGGCTACGAAATTCCCGGTGGTGATTTATCAAATCCAGCCGTCAGGGGACTTATCAATTCCAGCTCGTTCAAATTGTTCGAAGAGACGAGAGGCCTCTTGCCGAACAAGCCGCTTATTCTCGACATCGCGGTTGAGTCGCTGAAGCTCGATCTTGACACGGCGTTGAAAATCGAAAGCCGCGGCCTTGTTTCGCTCATTATATCGCCTGTCACGAAAAACATGATGAGCGCGAATTTTTTCCAGATGAACGAGATCAAGCGCGGCCGCAGCCGCCCGGAAGGTTTTGAGCGCGCCACGGTCAACAAAGTCGGGGTGATCGGCGCCGGCATGATGGGCCAGGGCATCGCCAACGTATCCGCAATGGCCGGCATCGAAGTGGTCTTGAAAGACGTTTCCCTTGAAAACGCTGAAAAAGGAAAAGCGTATACTGAAGGGCTGCTTAACAAAGCCCTTAAAAAAGGAAATATCGACGAAGCGCGCAAAGAAGAGATTCTTGGGCTGATCACGCCGACGGATAATAATGCTGATCTTGCTGGCTGCGATTTGATCGTCGAAGCGGTGTTCGAGAAGCTGGAATTGAAACACCAAATCACTGAAGAGGCGGAAGGTCAGCTTGTAGACGGCGGGGTCTGGGGGACCAATACATCGACATTGCCGATCACGCGTCTGGCAGAAGCGAGCAAAGACCCAAGCCGTTTCGTCGGTCTGCATTTCTTTTCGCCGGTCGACAGAATGGCCTTGGTCGAAATTATCTGCGGCGAGCAGACGAGTGATGAGACTTTGGCGAAAGCGTTTGACTATGTTCGCCAGATCCGCAAAACGCCGATTGTCGTCAACGACAATGTCGGTTTCTTCACGTCACGGACGATTGGCGCCCAAATCTGGGAAGGTCTGCAAATGGTCGGCGAAGGCTTGCATCCTCTGCGCGTCGATAATCTGGCCAAAGCATTCGGCATGCCTGTCGGGCCTCTGACGCTGCATGACCAAATCAGCCTGCGTCTTTCTATCGACGTAGCCAAGACGCAGCGCGAAATGGGCCTTATCAAAGAAGGCGAAAATTCGCGACCTTTGGCGACGGAGCTTGTTAACAGTCTTGTCGCCCAAGGGCGCGGCGGGCGAAGTTATGGCGGCGGATATTATGACTATACGGACGGCGAAAAAACGATCTGGCCGGGTCTTATCGAGCAGTATTATCGTCCTGACTTTGAGATCAGTGAAGAGGACATCAAAGACCGCATGCTGTTCGCGCCCGTGATTGAAAGTCTAAAATGTCTTCAGGAAGGCGTTTTGCGGTCAGTTGCGGACGCCAATATCGGCTCCCTGCTTGGCATCGGCGCGCCGGCATGGACCGGCGGTTATGTTCAGTTCATCAACACCTACGGGCTGCAGCGCTTTATTGACCGTTGCGACGAACTCGCGGAACGCTATGGCGAACGTTTCAAAGCCCCCACGATCGTCGCCGAAAAGCTTGCGGCAGGCGAACAGTTTGTTTAACGTATACGGATAGGTTGTATATAGAAGCTGAATGCAAAGATGCGTTTGTTCGATTGGTCAGGGCTGATTTGATGAGGAGCCAATGAACGAGCTGGTTTCAATTGACGATCTAGACCCGCCAACGATAAATTCATCCGCGGTTGGAAGCTATACGATTGCTAACACCGAGTTGTTGGAGGCCCGGCGAATTAGTGCTTTTGCGGCGGGCGTATATGAGCAAAGCGAAAATTATTTCGACGATACAAGGCGGCATGGGCTGGCCGTACACCCCGCGATAGCTTTTTCACTTCAGTGGAACGCCCGTTTTCGCCTGGGCGTCGCCAGTGACAGCGAACAAAAGCCGATTGTAGGCGTCCACGCTGGAACTGATTTTGTAATACATAAACCCTTCCGTGTAGGGAGAGCTGTCACCACGCAAGGGCGTCTTATTGCATTTAAGCAAGTGAAATCCGGCGTCTTTAGCGTAGAACGGTACAGGATGACTGACGCCAGCGGTGACTTGCTTGCTGAACTCGATATTAACTACATTATCTTGCGTGCTAGATTAACGGGCGGTGATGTCGCTTTGGAAACTATTGCGACTCCGCCGGCTCTTCCTGTGGGCGTGAATGAGCCGGCTTGGAGCAAAGAGATTTTCATTCCGTTCAGTATGCCATACCATTATACTGCGTGTGCAGATATATTCGCGCCGATACATACGTCAAAAAGAGCCGCCCAAGCGGCTGGTTTTCCTAACATTATCCTGCATGGCAGTGCGACCAAAGCGATCGCGCTTGGCGAAATCATCAATGCGCGTTTTGACGGCGATCCGACGCGTATCAAGCGTTTGTATGGGCAACTGCGCGGAATCGTATCTCCGAACACGCACATCCGCGTGCAAGTTACGGCGGTTGATGAGGTTGGCGACGATCTCCAAGTGTTTTTCCAGGTCTTGAACGAAAATGACGAACCGGCTGTTGCAAACGGATTAATTGTCGGGCGGCGTACGGGTGTAAAATAATAATCCGGTTCATCTCGGAATTTTTAGGGTGGAGACAGAAATGAGCGGCATGCGTTTTGACGACCGGGTTGTCGTGATCACCGGAGCGGGCGGCGGGCTTGGGCGTTGCTATGCGCTTGAGTTCGCGCGTCGCGGCGCCAAAATCGTTGTCAACGATCTTGGCGGGGATATTCACGGCGGCGGCGAAAGTTTGGCTGCGGCGGACGCCGTCGTTGCGGAAATTAAAGACAGCGGCGGCGCGGCGGCGGCGAACTATGATTCTGTCGAACATGGCGAACGCATCATCGAAACGGCTCTCGACGTTTTCGGGCGCGTCGACGTCGTTATCAACAATGCAGGGATCCTGCGCGACGTCAGTTTCAAAAAAATGGCCGATGAAGATTGGGATCTGATTTATCGCGTTCATTTGCTCGGGGCGTTTAAAGTGACGCGGGCTGCCTGGCCGCATATGGTGGAGCGGCAATATGGGCGGATTATCAATACGGCGTCTGCGGCCGGGATCTACGGAAATTTCGGACAAACCAATTACTCTGCAGTGAAGCTTGGCCTTGTCGGTTTCACCAATTCGTTGGCGATTGAGGGCGGGGCGAAAAACATTACAGCGAATGCGATCGCACCGGTGGCCGGATCACGCATGCTCGAAACCGTATCGGCCCCTGAGATGGTGGCCGCTCTGAAACCGGATTATGTCATGCCACTTGTTATTCGTCTGTGTACAGACCATAATAAGGAAAGTGGATCTTTATTCGAGGTGGGCGCAGGCTGGATGGCGAAATTACGCTGGGAGCGCGCCAAAGGGGCCTCATTTGACATCTCGTCCAAGATTACGCCCGAAGCGGTGGACGCGGAATGGGAACGCGTATGCAGCTTCGCTGAGACAGAGCATCCAGGGGACGTAAGAGAGGCGTTCGCGCCAGCGATGGCCAATCTCGGTCTTTCCAAATAGTGCAGAAAGAAAGAAATCTTTCTACGTATCGGGGCTAAAATACTCCAACGCATATCATCGAGACCAGACGCATGAAGATTATAGAATATCTCACCGCCCAAAGGGAGATGGCATATGTGCGAAGAAATCGGCCGCGCGTGCCGGCGATCACGCCCGATGATGACGTTACGATCGGATCTTTGATTGATACGCAAGTCGCCCGTCAACCGAACGCGACCATGCTCGTTACAGTTGAAGAAAGCATTACGTGGAAGGAGTTTCAAGCGCTTTCAAACAAGATTTCCAATATTTTGCTGTCCAAGGGGGTGAAAAAGGGGGACGCCATCGCCCTCAATATGGAAAACAGCATCCTTTATATGGCGTGCGTCGTCGGCATATCCCGTATCGGGGCGATCGTCGGCCTTATTAATACGAACCTTGTCGGGGCGCAGCTCGTTCATTGCGTTAGAGAAATCGAAACTGTGGCGAGCGTGGTCGATCGCAAAGCGCTTGGCGCTATTTCTGATTGCCAAGAAGAGTATAAAAATGCAACGCCGGTGGATGCGCCCATCTTGTTTTTTGATGATCAAAAGAATTCAGATGAGAGTTTTTCCGCACAAATTGAATGTGAAGACGCAAATGCTTTATTGGCGGATGCTTCAGATGCGGCGCCGGAACTTTTAGAGCCGGTACTGTCAGGGGACCGGGCGCTTTACGTGTTTACCTCCGGGACGACAGGTCTGCCGAAGCCTGCGATCATAACGCATCTGAAATACGTATATGGCGGCGGCGGAATGGGCGTGCTCGGGTTTCGTGCAAAACCGTCAGACCGGCTTTACAATTGTCTGCCGCTCTATCACGGCACCGGCCTTATCGTCGGTGCGGGGGCCTGTCTTTATAACGGTTCTTCCATGTTCATCAGGAAGAAGTTCTCAGCCTCCTCTCTTGTTAAAGAGGCCAATCAATATAACTGCAATATGCTCATCTATATAGGTGAGATCTGTCGGTATCTGCTCAATACGCCAGAAAGCCCGCAAGATAAGCACTGCCGTATTGAGCGTATAGCAGGAAATGGTTTGCGTCCTGATATTTGGAAAAAATTTCGCGCCCGCTTCGGTATTAAGCGAATTGGCGAGTTTTACGGCGCCGGGGAAGCGAACGGCGGCTTTATGAATGTTTTCAATAAAGACGAAACAATAGGGTTCACCAGCAGTAATATCCGCCTTGTCGAGTATTCGACCGAAGACGCCACAGCCTTGCGGGGTACAGACGGCTTTCTTAAGTCTGTGAAACAAGGCGAGCCGGGTCTGATGTTGATAGAGGTTAATGAAAAAGACCGGTTTGACGGCTATAAAAACGCAGAACAATCTGAGAAAAAAGTCATACGCAATGCGTTCGCCGAGGGAGATTGCTGGTTCAATAGCGGCGATGTATTAAAAGAAATTGATGTAGGCTGGGCGTTTAATCTGCCGCATTATCAGTTTGTCGACCGCTTGGGCGACACTTTCCGTTGGAAATCGGAAAATGTCTCCACGAACGAAGTCGCCGAAATTCTGTGCGCCCATGAGCCAATCGAATTTGCATGCGTTTACGGGGTCTCTATTCCGGGAGCCGAAGGTAAAGCCGGGATGGCGACCGTTAAGCTCGCCGATGGAACCCAGGAACTAAATCTGGAAGGTTTCGGCGAATATGTGGAAGCAAACCTGCCGCGCTATGCACACCCTTTATTTGTACGTATAAAGAGGGATTTTGATTTTACAGGTACGCATAAGGTTAAGAAAACTGATCTGGTGAAAGAAGCGTACGATTTTATAAATTTCTCCGATCCGGTATATGCACTCGATCCGAAAAAGATGGCTTATACGCCCCTTGAGGAAGTGCGCTATAGGGATATTATGGAGGGGCGCGCTGGTTACTGATCCGTCTTAAGTAAAAAAGGTAAGTACAAGGGGAACGCATTGAAGCGCCAACATTTCCTTGAACGTCAAAATACGGGCGGAAGGTGTTTATGTCAGGTCCTTTAAAGGGTTTTCGCATTGTCGAGCTTGGCGGTTATGGTCCTGCGACTTATTGCGGCATGCTGCTCGGTGATCTTGGAGCAGACGTTATTCGGATTGAACGCGCTTCGGCTCCCGTATCCGGCGACGACCGTGCGACTTCAAAAAGCGATCCTCATATGCGCAATCGACGATCGATTGCGCTAAATCTCAAATCACCGACGGCGATAGATTTGACGCTTCAACTGCTTAAGACTGCGGATGCGTGTACGGAGGGGTTTCGTCCAGGCGTTGCCGAGCGGTTGGGACTTGGTCCTGAAGTGGCGCTTGCGCGTAATGCGAGGCTTGTTTACGGCCGCATGACCGGCTGGGGGCAATGCGGGCCTTTGGCGCAAGCGCCCGGTCATGACATCAACTATATCGCGCTGACGGGCGCTTTACATGCGATCGGTTCGATAGGCGGTAAGCCCGCGGTTCCGTTGAACCTCGTCGGCGACTTTGGCGGCGGGGGATTGTTTCTCGCCTTCGGAGTTCTTGCGGGTCTGTTGGAAGCGAAACGTTCAGGCAAAGGGCAGGTGATAGATGCAGCTATGATGGACGGAGTCTCTTCTTTGATGTCCGCCTTTTCTTATTATCGAAATATTGGGCTGCACAACAGCGAGGCGCCGGGCGAAGGCGCGCTCGCCGGGGCGGCGCCTTTTTATGACGTCTATGAAACGAAAGATGGAAAATATATCAGCATCGGCGCTATGGAGCCGAAATTTTGTAAAGAGCTCATAGATAAATTGGAATTAGATGAGGCGACGTTTCAGTCAGCATGGGCTGATGAAAAATCGTGGGCGAGACTCAAATCCATATTGACGGAAAAGTTTCGTACACGGACACGGCAAGAGTGGTGCGATTTGTTAGAGGGGGGCAATACTTGCTTTGCGCCTGTCTTAAGCCATTCTGAGGCGCCGTCACATGCGCATGCGATTGCGCGCGCTGCATATATCAATGTCGGCGGGCAGATCCAGAACGCCCCTGCGCCGCGGTTTAGCGAAACGCCGCCTGATCCGCCACGCCCGTCGCCGAATAAAGGAGAAGATACGAAAGCCGTGTTGGCGGAGCTCGGCGTTTCCGATAGTGAGTTCCAACGCTTTGTTGAAACAAATGTCATACCCTAGAGCATTGAGTGCTGATATTAAGCAAGATGAACGCCCTGGGTGAAAAATCAAGATGAAGACTATATCTAGATCGCACGTCATCTGACAAATATGCGATCGCGGTTTAGAAAAGAACTGGATGGGGAAAGATCATGGCTTTAAAAACACGCTTCACTGAAAGCTTCGGCGTCGAGCATCCGATCGTTCAGGGGGGGATGCAATGGGTCGGCAAGGCTGAGCTTGTGTCTGCGGTCGCCAACGCCGGTGCGCTCGGCCTTGTGACGGCTCTAACGCAACCAACGCCCGAAGACCTCACCAAAGAGATCGCTCGAACAAAAGATATGACCGATAAGCCATTCGGGGTCAATTTGACCATTTTACCGACGATAACACCGCCGCCGTATGCGGAGTACCGGCATGCGATTATCGAGGCGGGTATTAAAATTGTGGAAACAGCTGGCTATAAACCGCAAGAGCATGTCGATCATTTCAAACAACATGGGATAAAAATCATCCACAAATGCACGGCGGTGCGGCATGCACTGTCTGCCGAGCGCATGGGCGTCGATGCGATTTCCATAGACGGCTTTGAATGCGCCGGCCATCCGGGCGAAGATGACGTGCCGGGCCTTATCCTTATCCCCGCCGCCGCCGACAAAGTTAAAATTCCCATGCTGGCGTCAGGCGGCTTCGCCGACGGCCGCGGTCTTGTGGCGGCTCTCGCCCTGGGTGCGGACGGCATAAATATGGGCACCCGGTTTTGCGTCACTCAAGAGGCGCCGATTCACGAAGCTTTTAAAAAACAGATGGTCGAAAATGACGAATGTAAAACCGACCTCATTTTCCGTACACTACACAATACGGCGCGAGTCATGCGCAACGCCGTTAGCGAGGAAGTCGTTGCGATAGAGCGCAAGGGCGGCGCGCAGTTTGGAGACGTTCAGCATCTTGTTTCGGGCAAGCGCGGCATGGCGGCTATGGAGGCGGGCGACGTCGATGGCGGCGTCTGGTCGGCGGGGATGGTGCAGGGGCTCATCAACGAGATTCCAACGGTTCAAGAATTGGTGGATCAAATCATGAGCGATGCCCACGCTGTAATCGACAGCCGGTTGGCGCGCATGGGCGCTGTCTAGCTGTGCTGTTTCAATAGGTTGTCCATTCGATCCTGATCTTGGAGATTGGAGTGACCAAGCTTCAAATCTCTTGGGAGGGATCGAATGAACGTTCACAAGAATGCCAAAAAGACGCCGCTGGGTCGAGAGCAGATGGTACTTCGGGTGCTCAGCGGGCAAACGCCGCAGGCCGCCGCACGAGACGCAGGCGTTTGCGTAGCGACCGTCCGCAAATGGGTGGACCGTTACAGGGCCGAAGGGGTTAAAGGCCTGAAGGATCGCTCGTCCCGTCCGAAGACCTTACGCCAACCGACTCCACAAGAGACGATTGATCGGATCATTGCCCTTCGCCGAGAACGCTGGACAGGCAAGCATATTACTAAAGAAGTGGGGGCTGTCCCGCGACAGTCAGCCGGGTGCTGAACAAGGCGGGCTTGTCTCGCCTCAAAGACCTTGAGCCCGCTGAGCCCATCAGGCGGTACGAACGTGATAAGCCGGGCGATATGATCCATCTGGACATCAAGAAACTTGGGCGTTTCGAACAAGTTGGACACCGGATCACCGGGGATCGCACCGGTCAAGCCAATCCCCGCAGTCGATCTCAGAGCGGGTGCGGATGGGAATATGTCCATGTCTGCATCGACGATCACTCGCGCCTCAGCTTCACCCAGATCCATCCTGATGAAAAAGCAAAGAGCGCCGTCGCCCATCTCAAAGCGGCTGTGGCCTGGTGCAAAACGCTAGGGACGGAAGTGAAACAGGTGATGACCGACAATGGGGCGTGTTACATCTCCAAAGCCTTCGCCAAGACCTGCCGTGAAATGAAGATCAAACATATCCGAACAAAGCCTTATACGCCGAAAACAAACGGCAAGGCGGAACGGTTCATTCAAACCGCTTTACGGGAATGGGCCTATGCCAGAGCTTATCAAACCTCCAATCAGCGCGCCAAAGACTTGCCCCTGTGGGAACATCTCTACAACTGGCACAGACCCCATGGCGCCATCAAAGACAAAACTCCAATCAGCCGGTTATTGCGTGTCGCGTTTAATCGCATTCATATCCGACTGCTGAGAAGAAGTTTTTGCATTGGCTTGGCGTGAAGAGATCACAGATGTCTCCAACAGCTTTCCAGACCTGTTCATAGGTTCTGGCGCATGCCTTTCTGAGATGATTTTTGAGCTTTGAAAACGCCATTTCAATGGGGTTCAAGTCGGGGGAATAGGGCGGGAGAAAACAAGAACCACGCCCCTCTCGCTTTCAGCGCCTCGGCCGCTTTTGCGCCCTTGTGGAAGGACAGATTATCGAGGATGACAATGTCGCCCTTGTTCAGGGTCGGCGCCAATTGGGTTTCTATATATTGGGTGAACGCATCCCGGTTCATGGGGGCATCCAGCACCCATGGTGCTGTTAATCCATGCCATCGCAGCCCAGCAATAAAAGTCTGCATACGCCAATGTCCGAAAGGGACATAATCGTAAAATCGCTCTCCACGCTTTGACCAGCCGGTTTGTTTTGTCAGTTTTGTATTCAGCGATTTTTCATCGATAAAAACAAGCCAGTGAAGATGTACACGCATAAAGGGCTGACGGTGATGCACCCAAACCCGGCGGGCGCGCCTTACGTCCGGACGGTGTTGCTCTTTGGCGTAAAGCGTCTTTTTTTATGCGTATAGTTCAACGCCTGGAGACGACGGCCTATCGATCCGCGGTGCACATCAATGCCGAATTCCGCTTTTAAATCACGCACCAGACCATCAAGTGTGACGTCACCGCGCCTGTTCAGCTGGTCTTCTATCCAGTGACAGTATGGAGCAAGCTTGCCCTGTCCTGACCGACGCCCCTGGGCTTTCGGCAAAAGCCCGCCTGTCTCGCGTTTCAGCTTCACCATGTCATTTACGAACTTCACCGAGACACGGAAATGACGCGATGCCGCACGATGCGAGTGCCCAGCCTCGACATGCTCAACAACCCGTGTGCGAAGCTCAATTGGATGCGATTTGCCCATAATAACGTCCTCCTCGTTATTATGAATCACGGTTCGCACAAACCGCATAACTTGAATCTTATTAAACGCGACACGTGCTCTAGTAGGCGGCTATAAAAGCCGTAATAGGCATCCCCACAGCCGCGAGCCAAATGTGATCAGCTTTGCCGTTTTCATCTTATCTTGGATTTTTAAAGAGGTTTACATACCCAAGAAATAAAAAAAAGCTGGCGCAGACTTTAAGAGCCATGCGCCAGCTTGGAAGATGCGAGATGAAAGACGCGTTTCCCCCGGATTATATCACGTCATCATCCCGCGCCGTATATCGCCTTTAGTAGTTGAAACGAACCCGCGCCATGAAGGATTGGGGTACGCCTGGAACAGCGAGAATGTCGCCACTGCCTGCGTCGACCTGCAGGTTTTCAGGATAGTACTCATCGAAAAGGTTATTTGCATCTACGGAGAAGACAAATTTTTCCGTTTCGACCCCAACGCTCAGGCTGGTCAGATTGTAACTGTCAATGGCTGTTGCTGGATCGTTATCATCCGTGGCGAACTGATCATCGACATAGCGCCACCGACCGCGGATGAAGCCGTCCATATTGTCAGACAAAGGATGAGTGTAATCCCAACCAATTGTCGCTCTTAATTCAGGAGCTAAGGAGAAAGCATTTCCACTTAAATCCACCAGAACATCGGACCCGATTGGCGTTAAATTCACGAAATCAAAACCCGTCGCGATGAACTGGTTAACAACGAACCCGTTCAACTCGGTATCTGCAGTCGCCAATGACCCCGTTAAGCGGAAATTATTGGTAACTTGTAGACCTAGAGCAACTTCAATACCCTGAGATGTTGATCCATCACCCGCATTTGCAAGGCCGACTAAACCACCAAATGATCCTGGGACGTCAGCTAAGATCTGCCGCTGATCATACTCCACATAAAAACCAACCACATCGAAGTCCAGACGACCATCAAGCGCAGACCCGCGTAGCCCTAGTTCATAACTATCAGATGTTTCTTCTTCTACAGTAGGGTCATTCGGCGTTAATGAGTAGAAGGAGAACTGACCAGGTTTAAAGCCATTCGCATAAGAACCAAATATGGTCACCTCGTCGGTCAAGCGGTAGAGGAGAGCCGCGCGCGCCGAAACCCGCTCCGAACTAACCTCAGGCGTGTTGTCAAAAACAAAACCGTTAAGATTGGTCACAACGTCTCCCTCAGTATCGACTGAGGTGTACCGCAAGCCGCCAACAATATCGAATTTCGGCGTAACCGCAATGGTGACGTCACCGAACACAGCGTAGGTTTGGGTGTCCCCGTCACCATCAAATGTGAGATTAAACAGGCCAACCACCTCGGTGGCTTGGTCCTGGGTGAAGCTCTCGTCATAATAGTATGCACCGACGAGCCAATCTATATTCTGGCCGAAGGTGGATGATAGCCTGACTTCTTGTGTGAACTGGCTCTGGTCGTTTGTAAAGCCGGCAAACGTATCGCCACCGGTCGAAGCAATGGTTAGTTGATCTTCGTTCGTAAACTCACGATAGGCGGAGATTGAGGTTACGCTGAAATTCTCACCCTCATAATTCAATTTAAGGGCGGCGCCAAATGTTTCACGAATGCTGAAATTGCCCAATGGCTCATTTTTTTCTAGCAGGCCCAGCGGTACGCTGTCGGTAAAAGAGCCATCATGGTCATTGTAATCGAGCGTAAGGTCAGCAGTCAGTTGATCGCTAAGATCTGCTGACAGGACGCCCCGCAGACCAATCGTCTCACTAGGATCAATTTTACCGCCCGTTGCAGTATTATCCACGAAGCCGCCATATTCGTTGTAACTGGCGACCAGCTTGCCGCGTACTCCATCGGCGAGGGGGCCGGACACGTAAGCCTGCACATCGTACTCATCGAAGCTGCCATAACCTAGCTGCAACGACGCCTTTACTTCATCAGTGGCGTCGCGAGTAATGACGTTAATTGCGCCTGCAAGTGAGTTTTGCCCGAACAAGGTTCCTTGCGGCCCGCGCAAAACCTCAACCCGCTCAACGTCGATAAGGTCAAAGCTGGCAAGGAATGTCGGCAGTGGCACATCATCAATGTACACGCCAACATTTGAGTCTGTGCCATTATTGATGCCGTCACCGATACCACGGATAAGTGGGCGCGTGTAGGACCGCGCACCGCTGCTTGGAAAGTCCAGGCTTGGCACCAACGCCTCTAGTTCCGCCGTTGACGTAACGCCTTCTTTTTCCAGCGTATCGCCTGATACGACTGCTACACTCACCGGCACATCTAATAAGTTTTGCTCACGACGCTGTGCGGTCACAACAATAACGTCGCCTGACTCCTGTGCGTCTGCAGCGGCGCCTGACTGAGCCAGAGCGCCACCGGCGTTGCACGCCGCCGTCATTACGAGCGCGAGTGCTGAAGTCCTTAAAAGCAT